>NZ_JBCLVN010000033.1:0-53701 GCF_039548315.1 Cellulomonas olei | reverse complement strand
GGCGAGGGCTCGGGCGGCGGACGGCGGCGCAGCCGCGGCGGACGCAGCCGCGGGCCCCGCGCCGGGGCGTAGCGGACCCCGGGGCCGTCCGCGCGAGCGGGGCCGCCGGGTGGCGGTTCCGGCCCGTGGCGGTCGGCGTCGTGGGTGACGCCGCCGCCCGGTGGCGGCGACGCCGCGGACGCGTCAGTCTCGTGCGGAGCACCCGGGAACACGGCACCTCGTGACCGTGTTCTGCAGCCGCGGGTGCGCAGCGGCCGACCCGGCAGCGCGGCCCGCGGGCGAGAGGAGGTCCCCATGACGGAGCAGAAGACCTACGAGGTCCAGAAGGACGAGGCGCAGTGGCGCGTCGAGCTCGACCCGGCGGAGTTCCAGGTGCTGCGGCTGGCCGGCACCGAGCGGCCGTGGACGGGTGCGCTGCTCGACGAGGAGCGCCAGGGCGTCTACCGGTGTCGTGCGTGCGGCAACGAGCTGTTCCGGTCGGACACCAAGTTCGACTCGCACTGCGGGTGGCCGAGCTTCTTCTCGCCGCTCGCGGGTGACCGCGTCGAGCTGATCGAGGACCGCAGCCTCGGGATGGTGCGCACCGAGGTGCGCTGCGCCCGCTGCGGGTCGCACCTGGGGCACGTCTTCGACGACGCGCCGCAGACCCCGACGGGCGACCGCTACTGCATGAACTCGGTCAGCCTGACGTTCGAGCCCACGGTCGGCTGACCGCCGTCCGGGGGAGTGCGCCGACCGACGCTTCAGGGCCTGCGCCCGCGTGCCGATACCGGTGACGTGGAGCAGGCCCTGATCGTCCGACGGTGGCGTCGCTACGGCGCCGACCGGTTGTACGTGACGGCCGACACCGGCGCCCCCCTGGGCAGCGTCGACCTCACCACCGGGCAGGTCGAGTCCGCCCGCTCGGCCGGGTCCGCCCTCGGCGGCGCCGGCCTGGACGGCGCCGGCCTGGAGGACGTGGGGCTCGAGGACGTGGTGCGCGGGGCCGCGCAGGCGTACCTGCGTGCCGACCTGCCGGAGCTCGTCGTGCCCGCCTCCGCGGTCCTGCCGTCGCCGCCCGCGCCCCCGGTGGCGCCGCGTCCCCACGGACGTCGCGCCGCGGGCGAGCCGTCCGCCGCGGCGGGCGCGGCGTCCCGCGGGGCGTCCGCGGGGTCCGTGCCGGCTGCCGCGTCCGACACCCCGGCGGGCGGCCGGCACCGCGCCGCCGACCTCGTGCGGCCGCACCCCGCCGGTGACGAGCAGACCGCCGGTGAGCCGCTCGCGGAGCGGCTGGACCGGCTCGTCCTCGCCGGGTGGCACGTGCTGCCGGCGGTCCCCGTGGGGCGCCAGGGCTCCGTGGTCCCGTACCTGCTGGTCGGGCCCGCCGGGGCGTTCGCCGTCGCGGAGCGCCCGGCCGGCGCGCCGGGGGGCGAGCAGCTCGTGCTGGACGGCCGGCACCTGTCGGCCGACGGGCACGGGGTCCCCGACCTGCGCGACATCCGGCTGACGGCGGCGCGCGCGGGCTCGCTGCTGCGCGCGGCCGTGGGGTCGCCCGTGGGCGTGCGCGGCGTGCTCGTGGTGCACGGACCGGTGACGGTGCGGAGCCCTGCGGCCGTCGACGCCCTCGTGGTCGGGCGGGACGAGGTGCCCGACGTGCTCGAGGACCTCCCGGTGCGCTGGACCCGGGGGCGCGTGGACGCGGTCGCGGCCGTCGCCCGGCGCCGCAGCACGTGGGCGCTCACCTGGGCGTGACGCCCCGACCGGCCCGTGGCGCCGGCGCGTCGACGGCGTGCCTCAGGGAGCCGGCGGCGTGCGCGGGGTCGTCGAGAGGTCCTCGTTGAGCCGGTGGAGCTGGTCGGCGAGCTGCCCGCGCTCGGTGGCGGTCCAGCCGTCCAGCACCTGGCCGAGGTAGCGGCGGCGCGCGACCCGTGCCGCGTCGACCCGGCGCGCGCCCTCCGGCGTGACGCGGATCAGCTGACCACGGGAGTCCTCGGGGTCCGGCCGGCGCTCGATCAGACCGAGCTGCTCGATCCTGCCGAGCTGGCGCGACATCGTGCCGCGGCCGACGCCGATGTGCTCCGCGAGCTCGCTCGCGCGCACGTCCGGCTCCCGCTCGATGCGGGCCAGCAGCGGGTAGGCGGACGGCTCGAGGTCCGGGTGCACCTCGCGCGCCAGCCGCTCCGCGGACGCCCGCGCGCGCCGCAGCAGCAGCCCGAGCTCGGCCTCGAGGCGCACGACGGGGTCGGTCGGGGTGTCCACCCCGCCATTGTGGCGGACGGGCGGGCGGGACGACGCGAGGCGCCCGGCCGGGTCGGCCGGGCGCCGTGCGGTGCCGTGCGGTGCGGTGCGGTGGTCAGGCGCGCGGGGCCGTCGCCGTCCCTGCGCCTGCCTGGACGGTGTCGCCCTGCGCGTCCTCCCGCTCGATCTCCTGCTCGGCCTCCGCCTGGCGGCCGACGGCCTGCTGCGCGCCGGGGGTGCCCGCCTCGGCGACCGCCGCCTCACCGGTCTGGTCCTGGTCGAGCAGCTGCTCGACGCCGGAGCGGCGCCCGAGCGGCACCTCCTTGAGGAACAGCACCGCGACCAGGGCCACCAGGCCCAGCGGCGCGGCGATGAGGAACAGGTCCGCGATGCCCTCGCCGTACGCGGACTCGACGACCGTGCGGACCGGGCCGGGCAGGGTCGACACGTCCGGCACCGCGCCGGTGCCACCGCCGAGCGCGCTCACGTCGATCCCGAGGGCAGCGAGCCCGTCGGTGATGAGCGTGACGACCCGGCTGCCGAGCACCGCACCGAGCGCCGAGACGCCGATCGCGCCGCCCAGGCTGCGGAAGAACGCGACGGTCGCGGTGCCGGAGCCGACCTCGGACACGTCGAGCGTGTTCTGCACGGCCAGCACCAGGTTCTGCATCAGCATGCCCAGCCCCGCGCCCATGACGAACATGTACAGCCCGACCAGCACGAAGCTCGTGTCGTAGCGGATCGTGCCCATGAGGGCGAGGCCGACGGTCAGCGTGATCGCGCCGGCGACCATGAAGCCCTTGTAGCGACCGTACTTGGTGATGAGCCGCCCGGTGATGGTCGAGGACGTGAACAGGCCGAGGATCATCGGGACGGTGAGCAGGCCGGACTCCGTCGGCGTCTTGCCGCGCGCGACCTGCATGTACTGGCTGAGGAACACCGAGGTGCCGAACATCGCCACGCCCACCGCGACGGACGCGATGACGGAGAGCACCAGCGTCCGGTTGCGGAACAGGTGCATCGGGATGATCGGGTCGGCGACCTTCGTCTCGACGACGCAGGCCACGGCCAGGACGGCGAGCGAGCCGAGCACCATGACGGCCGTCTGCCAGGACATCCAGTCGTAGCTGTTCCCGGCGAACGTGACCCACAGCAGCAGCGTGGCGATGCCCACGGAGATCAGCGCGGCGCCCCAGTAGTCGATGCGCACGACCTTGCGGGCGAGCTGCGGCAGGTGCAGCGTGCGCTGCAGCACGACGATCGCGGCGATCGCGAACGGCAGGCCGACGAAGAAGTTCCAGCGCCACGAGATCGCGTCGGTGATGACGCCGCCGAGCAGCGGGCCGCCGACCATGCCGACGCCCATGATGCCGCCCATCAGGCCCATGTACCGGCCGCGCTCGCGGGGGCTGAGGATGTCCGCCAGCAGCACGGTGGCCAGCGCCGTGAGGCCGCCGGCGCCGATGCCCTGCAGGGCGCGCATCCCGATGAGGGTGCCGACGTTCTGGGAGAACCCGGCGGCCGCGGAGGACAGCACCGAGATGGCGAGCGCGAGCTGGATCAGCAGCTTGCGGTTGACGAGGTCGGCGAGCTTGCCCCAGATCGGCGTGGTGATCGTCGTGGTCAGCAGGGTCGCGGTGACGACCCACGTGTACGAGGACTGCGAGCCGTGCAGGCTCGTGACGATCTTCGGCAGGCTGCTCGACACGACGCTCGTGGCCAGGATGGACACGAACATGCCGAGCAGGATGCCGGAGAGCGCCTCCATGACCTGCCGGTGGTTCATCGCGGGTGCGGACCCGGCGCTGCTCACGACGGGGGTCGGGCTCTCGGCCCGGGTGGTGCTGGTCATCGGTGCCTTCGCTTTCGCCAGTGGTGCGGTGCCCGGCGTCGTCGGCGGACGGTGTGCGTGGTGGTGCGGAGCGTCCGGGGGGGACGCGGGTTCGGGTGCCCGGCGCGGACGCCGGGGCCGGGATCAGGTGGCCGCGGCGACCGGCTCGACCGCGGGCGCGGTGTCGCCGGTGGTCGAGGGGAGCGGGCCCAGGCCGGCGATCGTGTCCGCGATGCGCTCGATCTGCGCGGTGGCGGACAGCAGGTCGTCGAGCGCCCAGTCGCTGAACACCGCCGCGGCGCGGGCGTCGAGCTCCCGCTTGGTGCGGGCCGTGAACTCCTGTCCGAGCGCCGTGAGCCGGACGGTGCGCACCCGGCGGTCGGTGCCCGGGGTGTCGGGGGTGCTGCGCTCGGCGTAGCCCGCGTCGACGAGCGTCGTGATCTGCCGGCTCGCCACCGAGATGTCGACGTGCAGGTGCTGCGCCACGTCGCCGGTGCCCATCTCGCCGCGCTTGTCGAGCAGCCACAGCAGGCTGAGCGCCGCGCGCGGGCAGTCGAGGTCGCGCGCCAGCTCCGTCGCCGTCTCGCGCTGGACGCGCTGGAGCCGGGCGACGGCGTCGATCAGCGCGCGGTACGCGGGCGTGGCGGGCACGGGGGCTCCTCAAGATCCTTGGTTGCAGCAGGCAACCTATCACAACGGTTGCGTCGGGCAACTTCTTCCCACAGGACGCACCCTCACTCACCCCGCCCCGCTCGCCGCCCCGCCCCGCTCCCACTCACCCCCGCCCCCACCTCCCCCTTCCCCGTCGGAGGCTCCGAACGTGCTCGGAGAGGCCGGCGCGCCATCGTGGTGGTCCGCGGGCACCTCCGATGGCGCGCGGGCACCTCCCTCGCCGTTGGGAGGCTCCGACGGCGATCGGAGCGCGCCTCGGAGGGGCCGACGGGGGAGGCGGGCGTGCGGCCCGGGCGGAGGTGGAGGCGGTGGGGGCGTCGCCGTCAGCGGCCGGCGGCGTACCCCTGCATCCCGCGCGGGTTCGCCGCCGCGTGCAGCAGCCCGTCCGGCCGCACGCCCGCGGCGCTGACCCGTCCCAGCGACCACGGTCCTGCGTCGTGCACGGCGTGGCCCCGGCGGGCGAGCGCCCCCAGCACGTCCGGGCCGAGCCGCGACTCCGCCTCGACCCCGCGCCGGACGCTCGTGCGGGGGTGGAACGACGAGGGCACGTGCGTGGAGTGCCACCCCGGGGCGTCGATCGCCGCCTGCAGGTCGAGCCCGCCCAGCAGGTGGTGCAGCAGGAACGGCAGCGTCCACTGGTCCTGCTGGTCGCCGCCGGGCGTCCCGAACGCGAACCCGCCGCCGTCCCGCAGCACCAGCCCGGGGCTCAGCGTCGTGCGCGGGCGGCGGCCGGGCGCGAGGGACGACGGCAGACCCGGCTCGAGCCAGAACATCTGCGCCCGCGTCGGCAGCCCGAACCCCAGGCCCGGCACGACCGGGCTGCTCTGCAACCAGCCGCCGGACGGCGTCGCGGACACCAGGTTGCCCCAGCGGTCCACGACATCGACGTGGCACGTGTCGCCGCGCGTCACGCCCGCCGGGCTCACGTCCGGTGCGGGTCCGACGTCCAGCGCGGGGCCCACGGCAGCCCCGCCGCCCGGCCCGGGCCCGCGGGTCGGCTCCCCGGTGCCCGCCGCCGCGCCACCGGTCGCGTCCTCGTAGCGTCCCGGCCACACCCCGGCGGCGGGCGTGCCGAACACGCGGGCCAGCCGCGGTTCCCGGCCCTGCGGCGACCCCGGACGCAGGCCGTCCGCCGCGTCGGCGCCGACCAGCCGGGCACGCTCCGCCGCGTAGCCGGCGGACAGCAGCGCGTCGAGCGGCACGTCACCCTCCGCCGGATCGCCGTACCAGGCCTCCCGGTCCGCGAACGCGAGCGTCGTGACCTCCAGGGCCGTGTGCACCAGGTCGGCGGAACCGAGGTCGGCGTCCTCGACGCCGAGCGCCTCGAGCATCCGCAGCTGCTGCAGCAGCACCGGGCCCTGGCCCCACGCGGCCGTCTTGTGCACCTCGACGCCCGCGAACGGCACGGCGACCGTCGGCTCCTCCGTGGCCCGCCAGCCCGCGAGGTCGTCGGCCGTCAGCAGCCCGGCGTGCGCCTCGCCGGACGAGTCCAGCACGGGCTCCCGCACGAACGCCGCCACCGCCTCGGCCACGAACCCCTCGTAGAACGCCCGCCGCGCCGCCTCGATCTGCGCGAGCCGGTCCGCGCCGGCGGCCTCCGCCTCCGCGAGCACCCGCGTGTACGTCGCGGCGAGGTCCGGGTTGCGGAACCGGGCCCCCGGCTCCGGCGGGCGCCCGCCCGGCAGGTACACCGCCGCGGACGTCGGCCAGTGCTCCGCGAACAGCCGCTCCACGGTCCCGATGGTCCGGACGGCCGCGGGCACCAGCGGGTAGCCGTCGCGGGCGTACCCGATCGCCGGGCCGAGCACGTCCGCCAGCGGCAGCGTCCCGTAGCGCGCCAGCAGGTCGAGCCACGCGCCGAACGCCCCCGGGACCACGGCGGCCAGGTGCCCCGTGCCCGGCACGACGTCGAGCCCCAGGTCCGTGTACGCCCCGATCGTCGCGGCCGCCGGGGCCGTGCCCTGCCCGCACACCACGAACGTGTGCCCGTCCGACGCCCGGTGCCCGATGATCGGCGCGTCGCCGCCGGGGCCGTTCAGGTGCGGCTCGACCACCTGCAGCGTGAAGCCCGCCGCCGCGGCCGCGTCGAACGCGTTGCCCCCGGCCTCCAGCACCGCCATCCCGACCGCGCTGGCCAGCCAGTGCGTCGAGGCCACCATGCCGTGCGTGCCGACGAGCTCCGGGCGGGTGGTGAACACGGGCGGCTCCTCGGCGATCGGTCGTACGCCCCGCCACCGTACGCCGCCCGATCCCCCCTCGACTCCGTCGGAGGCTCCGAACGGCGAGGGAGGTGTCCACGTGCCGTCGGAGGTGCCCGGGGACCACCACGACGGCGCGCGGACCTCTCCGTGACCCGTCGGAGCCTCCGACGGATCACTGAGGTGCGGACGGGCATCGGAGACCTGCACGCGCCGTCGGAGGTGTCCGGGGACCACCACGACGGCGCGCGGACCTCTCCGAGCACTGGCGGAGGCTCCGACGGGAGCGTGGATGTGCGGAGCGCGGGCCCGCGGACCCGGGCGCGGGTCAGCCGCCGAGGACGGTGGCGGACCAGGCGCCGGTGCGGTCCGCGACGCCCGGGGTCATCCGGACGCCGACGGCGTCGGGCACCGCCAGAGGCGCGGAGGTCTCGTCCGGGCCGCACGGGACGTCGGGGAACTCCACGCTGCGCTCCGAGCTCGCGCCGTCCTCGTCCGTCATGACGTGGACCGTGAAGTCGAGCGTGCCGTCGCCCAGGCACGCGAGGTGCACCCGCTCGACGCGCACCGGCTGGACGAAGCTCACCGTGACGCCGGCGTCGGCCGGCTGCTCAGCCGGGTCCTGGGGGCTGATGCCGCCGGATCCCGCGCCCAGGACGGCGTCCGGGTCGACGTCGGCCGGCGGGCCGTCGTGCGACGCCAGCCACGCCGAGACCTCCTCCTGGGTCGCGCCGGGCACGGGATCGTCGGTGCACGCGGTCAGGACGAGGCAGGCAGCGGCACCGGCCACGGCTGCGCAGACCCGGATCGGGCCGGAGGTGCGGGCGGGGGCGGTGCTGAGCGGCATCCACCGACCGTAGCGGCCGGAGACCGCCCGGCGGGGCCGTTCCGGAGGTCCGGTCGACCGCCGCGGGAACCGGGCCGGGTCAGTGCCCCGCGGAGGGTGCCGGCACGTCGCCGGTCTCCGGGGTCTCGCCGCGCCCGACGCGGGAGTGGCGGTACGAGTACGCCGCGTACACCACCATGCCGAGCGCCAGCCAGGCGGCGAACCGCAGCCACGTCAGCGTCGTCAGGTTCGTCATGAGCCAGAGGCACGCCACGCCGGAGACGATCGGCAGCACCGGCGACCACGGCACCCGGAACCCGCGCTGCAGGTCCGGGCGGGTGCGCCGCAGGATCGGGATGCCGAAGCTCACCAGCACGAACGCCGAGAGCGTGCCGATGTTGATCATCTCCTCCAGCAGCTCCACGCGGGACAGCCCGGCGATGGCGGCGACCACGATGCCGGTGCCGATCTGCAGCCGGACGGGCGTGCGGTAGCGGGGCGACGTCCGGGAGATGCCGCGGGGGAGCAGGCCGTCGCGGCTCATCGCGAAGACGATCCGGGTGAGGCCGAGCAGCAGCACCATGATCACCGAGGTCAGCCCGACGAGGATCCCGATGGAGATGACCTTGCCCGCCCAGTCGGCGCCGACCAGCACGAAGGCGGTCGTCAGCGAGGGGGAGTCGGAGGCGGCGAGGTCGGTGTACGGGACCATGCCGGTGACGACGATCGTGACCAGCACATACAGCACGGTGACGATCGCGAGGCCGCCGAGCACACCGCGCGGGACGGCTCGCTGCGGGTTCTTCGTCTCCTCGGCGGTGGTCGCGACGACGTCGAACCCGATGAACGCGAAGAACACGAGCGCGGCGCCGGACAGGATGCCGACGACGCCGTACGTCGAGGGCTCGAGGCCGGACAGGAACGCGAACAGCGACTGGTGCAGGCCGGAGCTCGACTCGGCGGGCTGCGACGGCGGCACGAACGGCGTGTAGTTGTCGGCGCGCACGTAGAAGAACCCGGCGACGATGACGAACAGCGTGATGCCGACCTTGATGATCGTGAACACGCTGTTGACCCGGGTGCTGAGCTTCGTCCCGACGGCGAGCAGCGTCGTGAACACGCCCACCACCAGCACCGGCCCCCACTCCAGGGACACCGGCCCGAGGTGCAGCGTCGTCGGCAGGTCCACGCCGAACAGCGCGAACGCGTCCGCCAGGTACACGCCCCAGAACTTCGCGATGACGGCCGCCGCGAGCAGCATCTCGAGGATGAGGTCCCAGCCGATGATCCACGCGACCAGCTCGCCGGCCGTCGCGTAGGAGAACGTGTAGGCGGACCCGGCCACCGGCAGCGTCGAGGCGAACTCGGCGTAGCACATGATCGCCATCGCGCAGACGACGGAGGCGATGAGGAACGAGACGATGACGCTCGGGCCGGCGTAGTTCGCGGCGGCGGTCGCGCCGACGGAGAAGATGCCCGCGCCGACGGCGACGGCCACGCCCAGGACGGCCAGGTCCCAGGCGGTGAGGTCGCGGCGGAGCGAGCGCTCCGGGTCGTCGACCCCGGCGAGCGAGTCCTCGACGGACTTGCGGCGCAGCACGCTGCGGTGGGTGGTGGACACCGGGGAGCTCCCTCGGTCGACGGCTCTGTGCCGCGCGAGCATGGCGGAGCCGACGCGCGGGCGCACGCGGAAGTCCGGCATGTGGGACCGGAGAGCGCGCGGTGTCAGAAACCGCCGGGGAACCCGAGCTGGCGCCACGCCTCGTACAGGGCGGTGGACGCCGCGTTGGTGAGGTTGAGAGAGCGGCGCCCGGGCAGCATCGGGATCCGCAGTCGGTCGGTGACGGCCGGGTGCTCGAGGGCCTCGGGCGGCAGCCCGGTCGGCTCCGGGCCGAACAGCAGGGCGTCTCCGTCCCGGAACGCCACGTCGGTGTACCGGGTGGTGGTGTGCGTGGTGAAGGCGAAGACGCGGCCCGGGGCGACGGCCGCCAGCGCCGCGTCGAGGTCCGGGTGCACCACCACGTGCGCGAGGTCGTGGTAGTCGAGCCCGGCCCGCTTCAGCCGCGGCTCGTCCATCACGAAGCCCAGCGGCTCCACCAGGTGGAGGGTCGCGCCCGTGGCGGCGGCCAGCCGGATGGCGTTGCCGGTGTTGCCGGGGATGCGGGGCTCGAAGAACACGACGTGCAGCACCGGCCGATCCTCTCACCGGCGGGCGCTAGCGTGAGGTGCGGGTCCGCGGACCCGCACGCCACCACGAGAGGACGCCGATGCCCACCCTGCCGCCGTACCGTGCCGCCGACAACCGGTACGAGAGCATCCCGTACCGGCGGACCGGCCGCAGCGGGCTCGACCTGCCCGCGCTGTCCCTCGGCCTGTGGCACAACTTCGGGGACGTCAACCCGCTCGAGACGCAGCGAGCGGTGCTGCGGCGTGCGTTCGACCTCGGCATCACGCACTTCGACCTCGCGAACAACTACGGGCCGCCGTACGGCTCCGCCGAGGCCAACTTCGGCCGGCACCTCGCGCAGGACCTGCGGCCGTACCGCGACGAGCTGGTCATCTCGTCGAAGGCCGGCTACGACATGTGGCCCGGGCCGTACGGCGACGGGGGCTCGCGCAAGTACCTGCTGGCGTCGCTCGACCAGTCGCTGCAGCGCACGGGGCTGGACTACGTCGACATCTTCTACTCCCACCGCCCGGACCCGTCCGTGCCGCTGGAGGAGACGATGGGCGCGCTGCACACCGCCGTGACCAGCGGGCGGGCGCTGTACGCCGGGATCTCCAACTACTCGCCGTCGCGCACCCGGGAGGCCGCGCGGATCCTCGCGGACCTGGGGACGCCGCTGCTCATCCACCAGCCGAGCTACTCGATGTTCAACCGGCACGTCGAGCGGGTCGCCGAGGGCGAGACCGAGACCCTGCTCGACGTGGTCGGGGACCTCGGTGTCGGCATGATCGTGTTCTCCCCGCTGCAGCAGGGGCTGCTCACCGGCCGCTACCTGTCCGGCGAGGTGCCCGCCGGGTCACGCGCCGCGACCAGCCGGTTCCTGTCGGCGGACTCGATCTCCGGCGCCTACCTCGAGCGGGCCCGGGCGCTCGACGAGATCGCCCGCGGGCGGGGCCAGTCGCTCGCGCAGCTCGCCCTCACGTGGGTGCTGCGTGACCCGCGCGTCACGTCCGCGCTGATCGGCGCGTCCTCGGTCGCCCAGCTCGAGGACAACGTGGCCGCGCTCACCGCGCCGCCGCTCACCGACGAGGAGATCGCCGCGATCGAGCCGCACGCCGTGGACGGGACGGCGCGCCGGTGACCGCCGGTGCCGGCCGGGTGCCGGTGGTGCTGCTGCACGGGCTCACCGACTCCTCCGCCTGCTGGCCGACGGTCCGGCACCGGTACGACCGGGACGGCCGCGTGGTCGTCGCGCTGGACGCGCGCGGGCACGGCGGCGTGCCGCTGCCCGACGAGCCGTTCACGATCGCGGCGCTCGCGCAGGACGCGGCCCGGGCGCTGCGCGCGCTCGGCACCGGCCCTGCGCTCGTCGTCGGGCACTCGATGGGGGGCGTCACCGCGGAGGAGCTCGCGCTGACCGCGCCCGAGCTCGTCGCCGCGCTCGTCCTCGAGGACCCGGCGTGGCACGACGGCGGGGTCATCGGGGCTGTCGACGACGCGGACGTGGTGGGGCTCGCCGGCGACGGCGCGGGCACGGCCGGCGCGTCGGGGGCCGCGGGCACGGCCGGCACGCGCGGGACCGCCGCCGACGGGTCGCGCGGCAAGCCGGCGTGGCTCGGCGCGTCGATCGCGGCGCTCGCGGGCCGCACGGTGGAGCAGGTCGCCGCGCGCGGTCGGATCGAGAACCCGACGTGGCCGCCGGAGGAGGTCCGCGGCTGGGCGGAGGCCAAGACGGGCCTCGACCCCCGCCTCGCGGACGTCCCGCACGACTGGGCCGCGCGCGAGTGGGTGGAGGCGCTCGCGGATGTGCGCGTGCCGGTCACGCTGCTCACGGCGGAGCCCGGCCGGGGCGTCGTCAGCCCGCGCCAGGCGGAGCGCGCCGCCGAGGTGCTCGGACGCGCGCCCGAGGGCCTGCTCACGCACGTGCCGGTCCCCGGTGCCGGTCACAGCATCCGCCGGGAGGCCCCGGAGGCCTACCTCGCCGCGCTCGACGCCGCCGTGGCGGCGGCGGACGCCCGGGCGGCGCGGGGCTGAGCGTTCCCCGGCCCGGCGGCCGCGGGTCGCCGGGCCGACCGCGGGGGACCATGGTGCCCGTGACCCCGCGCGTCGACCCGCCCGTCCCCGCCGTGACCGTCCGGCCCTCGAGCGGGGCGCCGGAGCACCCGCAGCTCGTGGCGATCTGGCGCGCGGCGGTCGACGCGACGCACGACTTCCTGTCCGCCGCCGACCGCGACGAGATCGAGGCCGCGCTGCCGACCGCGTACCTGCCGGCCGTCGTCCTGGCGGTCGCGGAGCGCGGCGGCCGGCCCGTGGGGTTCGCCGGCGTGCGCGACGGCAGGCTGGAGATGCTGTTCGTCGCTCCGGAGGCCCACGGCCTCGGGATCGGGTCGGCGCTGCTCGCCCACGCGGTCCGCGAGCACGGCGTGACCGAGGTGGACGTCAACGAGCAGAACGTCGGCGCCGCGGCCTTCTACGCCCGGCGCGGGTTCGAGGTGGTCGGCCGCAGCGCGACCGACGAGGCGGGCCGGCCCTACCCCCTGCTGCACCTGCGGCGACGCGGAGCCCGCTGACCCGCGAGGGGCTGCCCGGGTCGGGGGTGCCACGACCGTGACGCGGCCGCGGCCGCGTCACGGGCCTGGCGGCCCGTGGGCGGCGTGCGGGACGCCCGGTCCGCCGACGCGGACTGCCTAGTCCGCCGAGGCCGCGCCGCCCAGCGGCAGCACCTCGCCGTCGTCCGCGGGCGTCGCCTCGCCGTCCACCGGCTCGCGGGCCGGCGCGTCCTCGCCCCGCAGCGTCGCGAGCACGCCGGGCCCGTACCGCTCGAGCTTCGCGGCCCCGACGCCCGAGATGCCGCCGAGCGCGGTGAGGTCGCCCGGCGCGACGACGGCGATCTCGCGCAGCGTCGCGTCGTGGAACACCACGTACGCGGGGACGCCCTGCTCCTTCGCGGCGGCGGCGCGCCACGCCCGGAGCCGCTCGAACACGGCGGCCGGGCCGGCACCGAGCTCCGCCACGGGGGCGGCGGGTGCGCGACGGCTGCCGCCGGACCGTGCGGAGCGGCCGGCGGGCCGGGCGTCGTGGCGCAGGGGGACGGCGCGGTCGCCGCGCAGCACGGCGGCGCTCTCCTCCGTGAGGCGCAGGGTGCCGTACCCGTCGGCGTCCACCCCGAGCAGCCCCTGCGCGAGCAGCTGCCGCACCACGCCCCGCCACTGCGCGTCGCTCAGGTCCGTCCCGACGCCGAACGTGGACAGCGCGGTGTGCCCGAGCTGCTCGACCCGCGGCGTGCGCTTGCCGAGCAGGATGTCGACCAGGTGGCCCGCGCCGTAGTGCTGGTTGCGCTCGCGCTCCAGGCGGACGACGGTCGACAGCAGCTTCTGCGCGGGCACGGTGCCGTCCCAGGTCTGCGGCGGCGCGAGGCACGTGTCGCAGTTCCCGCACGGCTCGGTCTCCTGGCCGAAGTAGGCGAGGAGCTGCACCCGCCGGCACGTCACCGTCTCGCACAGCGCCAGCATCGCGTCGAGGTGCGCCGAAAGCCGGCGCCGGTGCTGGGCGTCGCCCTCGGAGGTGTCGATCATGCGCCTCTGCTGCACGACGTCCTGCAGGCCGTACGCGAGCCACGCGGTGGACGGGAGGCCGTCGCGGCCGGCGCGGCCGGTCTCCTGGTAGTAGCCCTCGACGGACTTCGGGAGGTCCAGGTGCGCCACGAACCGCACGTCCGGCTTGTCGATGCCCATCCCGAACGCGATGGTCGCCACCATCACGAGGCCGTCCTCGCGGAGGAACCGCGCCTGGTTGCGCGCCCGGACCTGGCGGTCGAGACCCGCGTGGTACGGCAGGGCCGTGACGCCCTGGGCGCTGAGCATCTCCGCGGTCTGCTCCACGGACGACCGCGACAGGCAGTACACGATCCCGGAGTCGCCGGCGTGCTCGGCCCGGATCAGGTCGAGCAGCTGCTGGCGCGGGCTGGCCTTGGGGACGATCCGGTACTGGATGTTGGGCCGGTCGAACGACGCGACGAACTGCCGTGCGCCCGTCAGGTCGAGCCGCTCGGCGATCTCCGTCCGGGTGGCGGCCGTCGCCGTCGCGGTGAGCGCCACCCGCGGGACGGCCGGCCAGCGCTCGTGCAGCACGGACAGCCCGAGGTAGTCGGGCCGGAAGTCGTGGCCCCACTGGGACACGCAGTGCGCCTCGTCGATGGCGAACAGGCTGATCGCGCACCGGTCCAGCAGCGCGAGCGTCTCGGGGACGCGCAGCCGCTCGGGGGCGAGGTAGAGCAGGTCGAGCTCCCCGTCGAGCAGCGCCCGCTCGACCGCGCGGCGCTGCGCCGGGTCCTGCGTGGAGTTGAGGAACCCGGCGCGCACACCGACGGCGGACAGCGCGTCCACCTGGTCCTGCATGAGGGCGATGAGCGGGGAGACGACGACGCCCGTGCCGGACCGCACCAGCGCGGGGACCTGGTAGCACAGCGACTTGCCGCCGCCGGTGGGCATGAGCACGAGCGCGTCGCCGCCGGCGACGACTGTGTCGATGATCTCCGCCTGCTCGCCGCGGAACGCGTCGTAGCCCCAGACCTGCTGCAGCACCTCGAGGGGCGTCCGGCCGGTGGTGCTGTCGTGCGCCGGGTGCGGTACCTCGTGCGGCTCGCCGGGGACACCGAGACGGTCCCCGGGCGCCGGGGCGCGTCCATCCGCCCGCACGTGCTCGCCCTCCCCGGCTCGCCGGTCACGCCCGACGGGCGGCTCGTACGGGGGCTCCTCGGCCGGGTCGTACGGCGGCTCGTCGGGGAGCGGCCACTCGTCGTCCCATGCCTGCGTCACGCCGTCCACCCTAGCCGCGGGCTCCGACGCGACCGGCGTCGTCCACAGGCCCGTCGCCGTAGGGTGGGCGCGTGCGGGAGGAGACGGCCGGCGCGGGCAGCGCGCCGCTGGAGAGCGTCGACCGGGCCCTGCGCACCCTGGACGCCGTCGCCGCCGCGGGCCCCGGGGGCTCGACCCTCGCCGACCTCTCCACGGCCCTGGGGGTGCACAAGACGACGGTGCACCGCTCGCTCGCCGCGCTCCGCCACCGGGACTACGTCGCGCAGGACCCCGCCAGCGGGCGGTACGCGCTCGGGCCGGCCGCGGTCCGGCTCGCCGACCGGTACTTCGCCGAGGACGACCTGCCCGCGCGCCTGCACGGCGCGCTGGTCGCCCTGTGCGCCGCGACCGAGGAGCTCGTGCACCTGGGCGTGCTGAGCGGTGTGCAGGTGGTCTACCTCGACAAGGTCGAGCCGGAGCGCGCGGTGCGGGTGTGGTCCGCCGTCGGCCGCCGCAACTGGGCGGTCACGACAGCGCTCGGGCGGGCGATGCTCGCGTTCCGGGACACGTCGCGGGCCACGCTCGACGGCTACGTCCGGGCGGTCGAGCCCGCCGGCCGCGTGGACGCCGGCCACGTCGCGGAGGAGCTGGACCGGGCCCGGGAGCGCGGCTACGCCGTCGAGCTGCAGGAGAACGAGCCCGGCATCGCGTGCCTCGCCGTGCCGCTCCTGCGCGGGACCCGGCCGGCGGCCGCACTCAGCATCACCGCGCCCGCCGAGCGCATGACCCCGCAGCGGATGACGGAGCTCCACGCGAGCATCCGCGAGGTCGTCCCCCCGCTGCTGCCGGCCGGCCTGGCGCTCCCCGCCCCGCACTGACCCCGCCCGGTCCGCTCGCCCCCTGGTCCCGCCCGGTCCGCGCGTCCCCTGATCCCGCCCGGTCCGCGCGCCCCGCCCGCGCGCCCCCTCCCCCCGCGCGCCCGGTCCGCGCGCCCGTGCCCGACGAGATCGCCGCTGGCGATGCTCCCGGCCCCCGCGTCGCCGCAGGCCCCCTCCTCGCGGCCTCCCGCGCGCCGGGCGTTGTCCGGGCGCGCGCCACGTGGCATCCTTTCGTTCCATGGAGCGCAACTACCGTTGCGCACAGCGAAACGAGGTCCGCGTGAACGACATCCTGTCCCAGCTCGCCGCGCACCGGATCGTGCCGGTCGTCGTGCTCGACGACGCGCGCGACGCGATCCCGCTCGCCGACGCGCTCGTCGGCGGTGGCCTGCCCGTCGCCGAGGTCACGTTCCGCACCGCCGCGGCCGCCGACGCGATCCGGGCGATGGCCGACCGGGGCGACGTGCTGGTCGGCGCGGGGACGGTCGTGACGGTGGCCCAGGTCGACCAGGCCGTCGCGGCCGGCGCGCGCTACCTCGTGTCGCCGGGGACGTCCCGGGCGGTCGTCGAGCGGGCGCAGGAGCACGGCGTCCCGGTGCTGCCGGGCGCCGTCACCGCGTCCGAGGTGCAGGCCGCGCTCGCGCTCGAGCTGGACACCGTGAAGTTCTTCCCGGCCGGGACGTCGGGGGGCAGCGCGGCGATCGCCGCCCTGGCGGCACCGTTCGGCGGCGTCCGGTTCGTGCCGACCGGCGGCGTGGGTCCCGGGAACCTGGACGAGTACCTCGCGCTGCCCTGCGTCGCGGCGGTGGGCGGCTCCTGGATGGTGCCCCGCGACCGCGTGCGGGGCGGCGACCTCGACGGCGTCCGGTCCCTCGTCGCGGACGCCGTCGCGCTCGCCACCCGGCTCCGCCCCTGAGGCGCCGGCGCCGACGGCTCGCCGCGCGGCCCGGCCGACGCCCCGGAGCCCTCGCCCCCCGTACCCCGACCCCCTGCACGTTCGCACGCCCCCGGAGGACCCGACCATGACCCTGCAGATCCGCCCCGCCGCCGACGTCCGCTACGACGCCGTCTCGCTCGGCGAGGTGATGCTGCGCCTCGACCCCGGCGAGGGCCGCATCCGCACGGCCCGGCAGTTCCGCGTGTGGGAGGGCGGCGGGGAGTACAACGTCACCCGCGGCCTGCGCCGTGCGTTCGGCCTGCGCGGCGCGGTCGTCACGGCGCTGGCCGACAACGAGGTCGGGCGCCTGGTGGAGGACTGCATCCTCCAGGGCGGTGTCGACACGTCGTTCATCCGGTGGGTGCCGTACGACGGCATCGGCCGCGACGTGCGCAACGGCCTGAACTTCACCGAGCGGGGCTTCGGCGTCCGCGGCGCGGTGGGGGTGAGCGACCGCGGCCGCACCGCCGCGAGCCTGCTCGCCCCGGGCGACGTCGACTGGGACCACCTGTTCGGCGAGCTCGGCGTCCGCTGGCTGCACACCGGCGGCATCTACGCGGCCCTGTCCGGGACCGCGGCCGAGACCGTGCTGGCTGCGGTGACGGCCGCCAAGCGGCACGGGACGGTCGTCTCGTACGACCTCAACTACCGGCCGAGCCTGTGGCGGGCGGTCGGCGGGCAGGCCCGCGCCCAGGAGGTGAACCGGGAGATCGCCCGGCACGTCGACGTGATGATCGGCAACGAGGAGGACTTCACCGCGGCGCTCGGGTTCGAGGTCGAGGGCGTCGACGAGAACATCTCCGCGATCGACGTCGGCTCGTTCGCGGCGATGATCGAGCGGGTGGCCGCCGAGTTCGGCAACTTCCAGGTCATCGCGACCACGCTGCGCACGGTCCGCACGGCGACGGTCAACGACTGGGGCGCGCTCGCGTGGTCGCCGGAGTCGGGCCTGGTGCAGGCCACGCACCGGCCGGGCCTGGAGATCCTCGACCGGGTGGGCGGCGGCGACTCGTTCGCGTCGGGGCTGATCTACGGCCTGCTGGCGGGCGAGCCGCTGCAGACCGCCGTCGAGTACGGCGCGGCGCACGGCGCGCTGGCCATGACGACCCCCGGCGACACGACGATGGCGTCGAAGGCGGAGGTGCTCAAGCTGGCCGCCGGCGGCGGGGCGCGCGTCGACCGCTGACGCCGCGGCGCGCACGGACCGGCCCCGCCTCCCGCTCGCGCGGGGGACGGGGCCGGTCGTGACGTGCAGGGGCGGCGTCAGCGCACGTCGTCGTCGACCCAGTCGAGGGTCTTCGTGACGGCCTTCTTCCACAGCCGGTACTGCCGGTCGCGCTCGTCGGCCTCGAGGTTCGGGGTCCAGCGGCGGTCCTCGGCCCAGTTGTCGATGACGTCCTGCTCGCCCTCCCAGAACCCGACGGCGATGCCCGCGGCGTACGCGGCGCCGAGCGCCGTGGTCTCCGCGACCTTCGGCCGCACGACGGGCACGTCGAGGATGTCCGCCTGGAACTGCATGAGCAGGTTGTTGGCGGTCATGCCGCCGTCCACCTTGAGCTCGGTGAGCGCGACGCCGGAGTCCGCGTTCATCGCGTCCAGCACCTCGCGGGTCTGGAACGCCGTGGCCTCGAGGGCCGCCCGCGCGATGTGGTTGCGGTTGACGTACCGCGTCAGGCCGACGAGGGCGCCGCGGGCGTCGGAGCGCCAGTACGGGGCGAACAGGCCGGAGAACGCGGGCACGAAGTACGCGCCGCCGTTGTCCTCGACCTTGCTGGCCAGGTACTCGATGTCCGGGGCGTCGGTGAACATGCCGAGGTTGTCGCGCAGCCACTGCACGAGCGAGCCGGTCACCGCGATCGAACCCTCGAGCGCGTAGACCTGCGGCTGGTCGCCGATCTTGTAGGCGACGGTGGTGAGCAGGCCGTTCTTGGACGGGACGGGCTCGGTGCCGGTGTTCAGCAGCATGAAGTTGCCGGTGCCGTACGTGTTCTTGGCGGTGCCGACCTCGAAGCACGCCTGGCCGAACGTCGCCGCCTGCTGGTCGCCGAGGATGCCGGCGATCGGCACGCCCGGCACGAGGCCGCCCTGGCGCCCGTGGCCGTACACCTCGGAGGAGGACCGGATCTCCGGGAGCATGGACAGCGGCACGCCCATCTCGGCCGCGATCTCCTCGTTCCAGGTGAGCGAGTCGACGTTCATGAGCATGGTGCGCGAGGCGTTGGTGACGTCGGTGACGTGGACGCCGCCGTCGACGCCGCCCGTCATGTTCCACAGCACCCACGCGTCGGTGTTGCCGAACGCGAGCTCGCCGCGCTCCGCCTTCTCGCGCGCGCCCTCGACGTTGTCGAGGATCCAGCGGATCTTCGGGCCGGAGAAGTACGTCGCCAGCGGCAGGCCGACGCGGTCCTTGTAGCGGTCGGCGCCGCCGCCCAGGGCCGCCAGGTCGTCGCAGATCTTCTGGGTGCGGGTGTCCTGCCAGACGATCGCGTTGTACACCGGCTGGCCGGTCGTCCGGTCCCAGACCACCGCGGTCTCGCGCTGGTTGGTGATGCCGATCGCGGCGACGTCGGAGTAGGTCTTGTTGGCCCGCGACAGCGCCAGGCCGACGACCTCACGGGTGTTGGTCCAGATCTCGTTCGGGTCGTGCTCCACCCAGCCGGCGCGCGGGAAGATCTGCTGGTGCTCGGTCTGGCCGACGGACACGATCTGCCCGCTGTGGTTGAAGAGGATCGCCCGGGTCGAGGTGGTGCCCTGGTCGATCGCCATGACGAACTGCTCGGACATCTGACTTCCTTCGCGTCGAGTGAGCCCGCCCCGCGGGCGGGTGCGGCGCCGCGGGGGCGACGTCGCCGGGTTCGGGTGGTGCGGTGCGGCGGGGGCCGCAGGTGGTCAGCGGTGCGGCGGGACCGGGTGCCCGCCCCGGCAGGGGCGTGGGACGGGCACCCGGACCCGCGGGGTGCGGACGGTCAGAACACCCAGCCGACGGCCAGCGCGAGCAGACCGCCGAGGATGCCGCCGACCGCGGGGCCGAGCACCGGCACCCAGGAGTAGCCCCAGTCGGAGCTGCCCTTGCCCTTGATGGGCAGCAGCGCGTGGGCGATGCGCGGGCCGAGGTCACGTGCCGGGTTGATGGCGTACCCGGTGGGACCACCGAGGCTGGCACCGATGGCCAGCACGACGAGGGCGACACCGAGCGGGCCGATCTGCGCGGGCGTGTTGCCGGAGATGACGACCCAGAAGACCAGCACGAACGTGCCCACGACCTCGGTGAGGAAGTTCCAGCCGTAGGAGCGCAGCTCGGGGCCGGTGGAGAACACCGCGAGCTTGATGGCCGGGTCGGCGTCCTGGTCGAAGTGCTTCTTGTAGGTCAGGTACGCCAGGGTGGAGCCGACCGCGGCTCCGGCGAACTGCGCCGCGATGTACAGGAAGCCGTTGGCGGCGTTGACGTCGATGCCCGGCGCGAACTCGTCCTTGCCCGCGGCCCAGATGCCCAGGGTCACGGCCGGGTTGAGGTGCGCGCCGGACTTGAACGCCACGTAGACCGCGGTGAAGACCGCGAGGCCCCACCCGAAGTTGATCAGCAGCCAGCCGCCGCCGTTCCCCTTCGTCTTCGGCAGGATCACGTTGGCGACCACGCCTGCACCCAGGAGGAGCAGGGTCGCGGTGCCGAGGAACTCGGAGAGGATGGCTTCTCCGATCGAGATGGACTCCACAGTCGACCTCTTTCATTGACGGACGTCGTTGTCTCGTAGGGCTCCGGCGGACCGGAGTGCGGCCGGGGGACCGCAGGGTTGGTGCCCCCGTGCTACCCGATCATGTCCCTGCCGGGGGGTTGGCGGCAGGGGTCTCGGTGGGCGAACCGGGCTTGTGACCGGCTCCGACGGGGGCGCTGTCGAGCGGGACCAGCGGCGCGAGGTCCTCGGCGGCGTCCCGGGCGGCCTGCGCGGCGGCGTCGTCGGGCTGCTGCGCGGCGGCGTGCTCGGCCTCGGCGCGGGCGCGGTAGGCGGCGATCTCGCGCTCGCGGGTCGCGGCGTCCCAGCCCAGGCGGGGCGCGATGATGTCGGCGATCTCGTCGAGCGCGCCGACGCCCTTGTCCGCCTGCTCGTAGTTGAGCCGGGTGCGGTGCATCAGCACGTCGTCCAGGTGCAGGGCGCCCTCGTGGCTCACCGCGTACGCGACCTCCGCGCCGATGTACGCCGGGGCGTGCTCCAGCGGCCGGCCGAGGGCGGGCTCGGCGTCGACGAGCTCGAGCAGCTCCCCGAGCAGCGAGCCGTAGCGGTGCAGCAGGTGGTCCATGCGGCCGCGGTCCCAGCCGTAGCGGTTGCCGATCTCGCGCGACTGGCGCTGCAGCACCTGCAGGCCCTCGGCGCCGACCAGGGGCACCTTGTGCGTGATCGACGGCAGCGTGGTGGCGCGGGAGCCGATCGCGAAGTCGACGGCGTCCTTCGCCATGACGCGGTAGGTGGTGAGCTTGCCGCCGGCGATCACCGTGAGGCCGGGGGTCGGCGACGCCACGGTGTGCTCGCGCGAGACCTTGGCGGACGACGTGCCCTCCTTGGTGCCCGGCTGCAGCAGCGGCCGCAGGCCCGCCCAGGTGCCGATGACGTCCTCGCGGGTGATCGGGCGCGACAGCACGGTGTTGGCGTGCTCGATCACGTAGTCGATGTCGGTGCTCGTGGCGACGGGGTGCGTGAGCTCCTGCTCCCACGGGGTGTCGGTCGTGCCGATCACCCAGTAGCGGGACCACGGGATGATGAACAGCACCGACTTCTCGGTCTGCAGGATCAGGCCGGTGTTCCCGGCGATGCGGTCGCGGGGCACGACGATGTGGATGCCCTTGGACGCGAGCACCCGCAGGCCGCCCTCGGTGCCGGCGAGCGCCTCGGTCTGCTCGGTCCAGACGCCGGTCGCGTTGATGACGTGGCGGGCGCGGACCGTGAACGTCTGCCCCGACTCGAGGTCGACGAGCTCGGCGCCGGTGACGGCACCGCCGGAGGTCGTGGTGAGCCCGACGACCTGGGTCCGGGACGCGGCGTGCGCGCCGTAGGACACCGCGGTGCGGATGAGGGTGGAGACGAGGCGGGCGTCGTCGACGCTCGCGTCCCAGTAGCGCACGGCGCCGATCGCGGCGTCGTGGCGCAGGTCGGGGAACAGCCGCTCCATGCCCTTGCGGGTCAGGTGGCGGTGGATCGGCATGGCGCGGTGGCGGCCGTTGACGCTGGCGAGGGTGTCGTACAGGGCGACGCCGGCCCCGACGTACGCGCGCTCCCAGACGCGGTTCTCCAGCGGGTAGAGGAAGGACACCGGCTTGACGAGGTGCGGGGCGATGTCCTGGATGAGCAGGTCGCGCTCCGTGAGCGCCTCGCGCACCAGGTGGAAGTCGAGCATCTGCAGGTAGCGCAGACCGCCGTGCACGAGCTTGCTGGACCGGCTCGACGTGCCGGACGCCCAGTCCTGCGCGTCGATGACGGCGGTCGAGAGCCCGCGGGTCACGGCGTCGAGCGCGATGCCCGCGCCGGTGACGCCGCCGCCGATGACGAGGACGTCGAGCTCGGGCCCGCCCTCGGTGGTCGCTCGCAGGGTCGCCAGCGCGTCGTCACGCAGGCGGGGGGTCAGTGCTGCGGTCCTCATGTCCCACTCCATCGCGGTCTTGCTCCGGCCGGGCCCCGTCCCGGGGCGCGGAACGCCCCGCAGACTGGGACTTCGGTCCTGTCTGTCCGCTATCGTCACCATGACGCGAACAGACGCGCAACCGCTGTGCACGAACGTGCACGGATCACTCGGACGAGGAGGTCCGGCGATGCCCGACCGGGAGCAGGACGTGCTGCGGGCGGCGTCGATGTACTACCTCCAGGACGTGAAGATGGAGGTCATCGCGCGGCACCTCGGCACCTCGCGGTCCACGGTGTCCCGGCTGCTCAAGCGTGCGCGGGAGACGGGGCTCGTGGAGATCACGCTGCGGCCCTCCAGCACGCGCGCGCCCAGCCTCGGCCGGTCGATCTCCGCCGCGTTCGGCATCGACACCTACGTCGTGCCCGTGCCGGACTCCGGCGAGCAGCTCGACACGCTCGACCAGGTGGCGCGCGCGACCGCCCGGCTGCTGGCGTCCTGGTTCGACTCCGACATGATCCTCGGCGTCGCCTGGGGCACCACGCTGGCCGCCGTCTCGCGCCGGCTCCAGCCCAAGGCGACCCACGGCAGCGTGGTCGTGCAGCTGAACGGGGCGGCGAACACCCGCACGTCGGGCATCGAGTACGCCAGCGACCTCATCGCCTCGTTCGGCACCGCGTTCGGGGCGACCGTCCACCACTTCCCGGTGCCCGCGTTCTTCGACTACCCCGAGACCAAGCAGGCGATGTGGCGCGAGCGGTCCGTGCGGCGCGTGCTGGACGAGCAGCGCCGCGCGGACATCGCGCTGTTCTCCGTCGGGTCGGTCGCCGGCTCGGTGCCCAGCCACGTGTACTCGGCCGGCTACCTCGACGAGGACGACGTCGCCCTGCTGCACGACCAGGCCGTCGTCGGAGACGTGTGCACGGTGTTCCTGCGCGCCGACGGGTCCTGGAAGGACGTGCCGCTCAACGCCCGGGCGACCGGTCCCTCGCCCGAGCAGCTGCGCCGCATCCCGCGGCGGCTGTGCGCGGTGGCCGGCGACAACAAGGCGGTGCCGCTGCTCGCCGCGCTGCGTGCCGGCACCATGACGGACCTGGTCGTGGACGAGCGGACCGCGGCGCGCCTGCTCGCGATCGCCTGACCCCGCCCGGTGGCGGGCCGGGGGTCCGGCGTCCCGTCCCGGACGGCCGGGCGGCCCGCGCGGCGGGCGACGTAGGTTGGCCCCCGTGACCGCCGAGACGCCCGCCTTCCGGATCCGCCCCGCCCTGCCCGCCGACGTCCGCGGCATCCGCGAGCTCGTCCAGCCGTACGCCGAGGAGCGGATCCTGCTCGCGAAGGAGTGGGTCGGGTACTACGAGGCCGTGCAGGAGTTCCACGTCGCCGAGGCCCCCGACGGCACGCTCATCGGCTGCGGGGCGCTGCACGTCATGTGGCAGGACCTCGCGGAGGTCCGCACGCTCGCCGTGGCGCGGGAGTGGCGCGGCCGGGGCGTCGGGCACGCGCTGCTCGAGGCCCTCACCGAGCGGGCGCGCGACCTGGGGCTCAGCCGGCTGTTCTGCCTGACCTTCGAGGTCGGCTTCTTCGCCGCGCACGGCTGGGGCGAGGTCACCGGCCCCGCCGTGCCGCCCGAGGTGTTCGCCGAGCTGCTGCGCTCCCACGACGACGGCGTCGCCGAGTTCCTCGACCTCGCCCGGGTGAAGCCGAACACGCTCGGCAACACCCGCATGATCGTGCAGCTCGACGCACCCGGCGACGGCCCCGGGGCTCAGACCGGCAGCCGGTAGCGCACGGGGTCGTCCGGCCCGCCGCCCGGGACACGCTCCACCAGGCCGTCGTCCAGCAGCCCCGCCAGGCAGCGCCCGAGCTGCGCGGCGTCGGGCCACGCGGCCGTCACGGCGTGCTCGGGGACGGGCTCGAGGGCGTCGCGCAGCAGCGCCATGATCCGCCCCCGGACCTGGCGATCGGTCCCCGCCCACGCCTGCGTCCGGCGGCGCGCGGCGTGCAGGTCCGCCGGGTAGCCCTCCGCGCGCCACGCGCAGGCGTCACGCACCGGGCAGGCGTCGCACCGCGGCGACCGGGCGGTGCACACCAGCGCGCCCAGCTCCATCGACGCCGCCGCCCAGCGGGCGGCCGCGTCGTCCCGCTCGGGCACGAACCGCTCCGCGAGCAGTCGCTCGCCGGCCGTGATCGCCGGCGCAGGCAGCGCGACGCCCTCCGCGACGCGCGCCAGCACCCGCCGCACGTTCGTGTCGAGCACCACCGACCGCAGCCCGAACGCGAACGCCCGCACCGCGGCCGCCGTGTACGCGCCGATCCCGGGCAGCGCGAGCAGCGCCGCCTCGTCGGAGGGGACCCGCCCGCCGTGCCGCTCGACCAGCGCCCGCGCGCAGTCCTGGAGCCGCAGCGCGCGCCGCGGGTAGCCCAGCCGGTCCCAGGCGCGCAGCACGTCCGCCGGGCTGGCCGCCGCCAGGTCCGCCGGCTCGGGCCACCGCGCCAACCACGCCCGCCACGCCGGCTCCACCCGGACCACCGGCGTCTGCTGGAGCATCACCTCGCTCACCAGCACGCCCCACGGCGTGCGGTCCGGTGCGCGCCAGGGCAGGTCGCGGGCGTGGGCGTCGAACCACGCGACGACGGCGTCGCGGACGGCGCCGGCGTCGGGCGGCGCCGGGGACGGCGCGGCGGCGCCGGCGGGAGCGGCGTCCGCGGGAGCGGCGGGCGAGGGGGACGGCACGGGGACATCCTCACCCGGCGCGGGAGGTCCACGCCCCGACCCGTCGGGCGTGCCGCCCCGGTCCGCGGCGGCGCTCCGGCTACCGTGGCCTCGGCGGGGCGAGCGGGAGGAGCGGACATGGGCGTGCTGCGGCCGTCGGGCTCGCTGCCCGCGCGCGTGTACTGGACGCGCCGGCTCGTCGTGCTCCTCGCCCTGGTGGCCGTCGTCGTGCTCGTCGTGGTCGGCGTGCGGGCGCTCCTCGGCGGCGAGGACGACCCCGCGGCCGCCCCCGACCCCGGGTCCTCGACGGGGACGTCGGACGGGGGCACGGAGCCGAGCGCCCCGGGCACGCCCGTCTGCGAGCCGGCCGACCTGGGCCTGGAGCTGGTGGCCGACGCGACGTCGTACCCCGCCGGCGCGCTGCCCACCTTCACGGTGCGGCTGGTGAACGACGGAGAGGCGGCGTGCCTCGTCGACGCGGGCGAGGCCCAGCGGCAGATCCTCATCACGTCCGGGAGCGACCGGATCTGGGCGAGCACGGACTGCGCCTCCGACGAGGCGCTGCAGCTCCTGCTCGCGCCGGGCGAGCCCGACGAGCGGCAGGTCCAGTGGGACCGCAACCGGTCCGCCGAGGGCTGCGCGGGCGACCAGCCGGCCGCCCAGCCCGGCACCTACCAGGCCGTGCTCACGCTCGCGGGCGTCGGCACCGAGCCGGTGGTGTTCGGCCTGGAGTGAGCGGCCTCGCTAGACGTACCGCTCGAGGATGCTCGACTCCGCGAGCCGCGACAACCCCTCGCGCACGGCGCGCGCCCGCTGCTCGCCGACGCCGTCGACGGCCATGAGGTCGTCGATGTTCGCGGCCAGCAGCTTCTGCAGCCCGCTGAAGTGGCCCACGAGCCGGTCGACGATCGCCGCCGGGAGGCGCGGCACCTTCGACATCAGGCGGTAGCCGCGCGGACCGGTCGCCGCGTCGAGCATCTCGACGCCCGACGGCAGGCCCAGCACCCGGGCGATCAGCGCGAGGTCGAGCAGCTCGGTGGAGTCGAGGGCCGCGAGCGCCGTCTGGATGACCTCGGCGTCCCGCCGGCTGGAGTCCAGGTAGTCGCGGATCACCAGCTCGCTGTCCGAGCCGATGCCGCCGGTCAGCTCGTCGAGCTGGAGCGACAGCAGGCGCCCGTCGGTGCCGAGCTCGACCACGTAGCCGGCGATCTCCTCGGAGATCCGGCGGACCATCTCCTGGCGCTGCACGACCACGCACACGTCGCGGACGGTGACGAGGTCCTCGATCTCGAGGGCGGACAGCGTGCCGCTGACCTCGTCGAGCCGGGACTTGTACCGCTCGAGCGTGGCGAGGGCCTGGTTCGCGCGCGACAGGATCGCGTCCGCGTTCTCCAGGACGTGGCGCTGCTCGCCGACGTACAGCGCGATGATCCGCATGGACGCGGACACCGAGATGACGGGCAGGCCGGTCTGCTTGGCGACCCGCTCGGCCGTGCGGTGGCGCGTGCCGGACTCGGAGGTCGAGATGGTCGGGTCGGGCAGCAGCTGCACGGCGGCCCGCACGATGCGCGCCGTGCCGGGGTCCATGACGATCGCGCCGTCCATCTTGGCGAGCTCGCGCAGCCGGGTGGCGGAGAACTCCACGTCGAGCTCGAACCCGCCGGACGAGATGCTCTCGACCGTCGCGTCGCGGCCGAGCACGATGAGCGCGCCCGTGCGGCCGCGCAGGATCCGCTCCAGGCCGTCGCGCAGCTCCGTGCCGGGGGCGACCGCGGCCAGCGTGTGCCGCAGGAGGTCGTCCGGCGGGGTGGTCGTGGGCACGGCGCGATCCTACGGGGAGGGTGGCCGGTGCGCGGGGACCCGCCCGGCCCGCGGACGTTGCGATGAGGTCACGGCCGGGGCGGGCGTGTCGGTGGCGGCGGCTAGCGTGGCGCGCGTGACCACCACCACCTCCGCCCGGGCCGCGCGCCCCGCGTTCCGCTGCGCGGAGTGCGGCTGGACCACCTCCAAGTGGGTCGGGCGGTGCGGGGAGTGCCAGACGTGGGGCTCGGTCTCCGAGGACACCGGGCCCGGCGGCGCGGCACCGCGGACGGCGGTGCAGGTGCCGGTGCGCGGCGCGGCGCGGCCCATCGCAGAGATCGACGTCGAGGCGAGTCGGTCGCGGCCGACCGGGGTGGGGGAGCTGGACCGGGTGCTGGGCGGGGGTCTCGTCCCGGGCGCGGTGGTCCTGCTCGCGGGCGAGCCGGGCGTCGGCAAGTCGACGCTGCTGCTCGACGTCGCGAGCCGGGTGGCGACCGGCGGCCGGACCGTGCTCTACGTGACGGGGGAGGAGTCGGCCGGCCAGGTGCGGCTGCGCGCGGAGCGGATCGGCGCGCTGGCGAGCACCCTGCTGCTCACGTCCGAGACCGACCTCGGGACGATCCTGGGCCACCTCGCGCAGACCGAGCCGGACCTGCTGGTGCTCGACTCCGTGCAGACGGTCGCGTCGGCCGCCGTGGAGGGCTCGCCCGGCGGGGTGGCGCAGGTGCGGGAGGTGGCCGCCTCGCTCATCGCCGCCGCCAAGGAGCGCGCCCTGCCGGTGGTGCTCGTGGGGCACGTGACGAAGGACGGCGCGGTGGCCGGCCCGCGCACGCTCGAGCACCTCGTCGACGTCGTGTGCCAGTTCGAGGGCGACCGGCACTCCCGCCTGCGGCTGCTGCGCGCCACCAAGAACCGGTTCGGCCCCACGGACGAGGTCGGGTGCTTCGACCTCACCGAGACGGGCATCGTCGGGCTCGCGGACCCGTCGGGGCTGTTCGTCTCCCACGAGCGGCACCACGTCCCGGGCACGTGCGTCACCGTGACCCTGGAGGGGCGGCGCCCGCTCGCCACGGAGGTGCAGGCGCTCGTCGCGCCGAGCATGCTCGCGAACCCCCGCCGCACGACCAGCGGGGTCGACGGCTCGCGGCTCGCGATGGTGCTGGCGGTGCTCCAGCGCCGGGCGGGCCTGCGCGTCGCCGACCAGGACGTGTACGTGTCGACCGTGGGAGGGGCGCGCGTCGTCGAGCCGTCGGCCGACCTGGCGCTCGCGCTCGCGACCGTCAGCAGCCGGGAGAACGTGGCGCTGCCGCCGCGGTTCGTCGCGATCGGCGAGGTCGGCCTGGCGGGGGAGATCCGCGCGGTGACGGGCACGGCCCGCCGGCTGGCCGAGGCCGCCCGGCTGGGGTTCACGCACGCGGTGGTGCCCGCCGGGTCGGTGGAGCCCGCGCAGGTGCCCGACGGCATGCGCGTCGCGCAGGCGGCCGACCTGGCGGAGGCGGTGCGGCTCACGCGACCGGACGCGGTGCGGGGACGCGGGAGCCGGACGGACGCGGGCGCCGCCCCGGACGCGGAGGGCTGACCGCCCCGTGACGCACGGACGAGGGGTCCGACACCGTCGCCTCGCCGGACAGTAGGCTGCCGCGGAACCTCCGGACGGCCGCCGCGGCGGCGTCCGGGACGAGCGGAGCGGCAGGAGCACGGGCATGAGCGACACCGACGGCCGGGAGCCGCACGCGGGCGACGCGTCGCGGGCGGGCGACGGCGGGGTCCGGTGGCCCTCCCTGTCGGACGGCGGCTCCGCGCAGGAGGGTGGCTCCCCGACGGCGCGGCGCTCCCGCAGGGCGGCGCACGCCGGCGACGGCGACCCCGCCCCGACCCCGGCGGCCCCGGCGGGCGCCGACCCGCGCCCGGCCAGCGGCGCGCACGCCGCGGTGCCGGCCGCGACGCCCCCGGCGTCCGGGACTGGCTCCGCGTCCCCGGCCGGCGCGGGCCGGCCGTCCGGTACCCCGGAGGCCCCCGCCGGCGACGGGGCGGACGACACCCCGGCCCGGTCCGGGCGACGTCGGGCCCTGGTGATCGGCGCCGTCGTCGCGGGCGTCGTGCTCGTCGGCGGCGGGATCGCCGCGGCCCTGCTGCTGGGCGGCGGCGACGACGAGCCCGCGGCCGGACCCGCGCCCGTCGTCACGCTGCCGTCGCCGACCACCACGCAGACGCCGGTCGCCCGCGAGGCCGACACCCCGTTCGCCGCCGCGCTGCCCACCACGCTGCTGCAGTACGCGCTCACGGAGTCCGCCCCGGACGACGAGTGGCTCGGTGCCGACGCCCTCGAGGCGTGGTCGGAGACGTACTCCGACGGCGGGTCCGGGACGGTCACCGTGCGGGCGGGCCAGTGGGAGACGGCCGAGGAGGCCGCCGCCGTGCTGGCCGGCCTCCGGGACGCCCTCCCGGCCGGCGCCGACGACGCGTCCGGCGACGACGCGACGGCCACCGCCCCGGCGACGGACGCCCCGTCGGCCGGTGCGACCGGCGACGGTCCCGCCGTGCTCCTGGCGGACGACGTCGTCGTCGACGGGGAGCCGGTGGGCGAGGTCACGGTCGTCGACGCCGGCGACGGCACCGGCGTGGCGGTGTGGAGCAACGGGACGGCGGTGTTCCGGCTCACCGGACCTGCCGCCGACATCCGCAACCTGTACGCGGCCTACCCGCTCTGACCGCGCGCCGCCGCCCGGGTCACGGGGTGGCGGGGCCGCTCCGCGCGCCGGGGCCGGGCAACCGCACCGTGAAGGTCGTCCGCCCGGGAGTTCCGTCGACCTCGATGGCTCCGCCGTGCGCCGCGACGACGGCGTGCACGATCGCGAGGCCCAGGCCCGTGGAGCCGGCGGCACGGTTCCGTGACGCGTCCCCGCGGGCGAACCGCTCGAACAACCGGGAGCGCAGCGGCTCGGCGATGCCGGGACCGTCGTCGGCCACGCGCAGCAGGACGTCGTCGCCGTCCGCCGTCACGGACACGACGACGGTGGTGCCGGCGGGTGTGTGCACCCGGGCGTTCGAGAGCAGGTTGACCAGGACCTGACGCAGCCGGTGCTCGTCGCCGAGCACCACGGCGCCGGGCTGGTCCGCCTCGTCGTCCCGGGGGTCGTCGGCGCCGCCCAGGTCGAGCAGCCACACGTGGTCGGGGCCCGCGACGTGCGCGTCGGCGACGGCGTCCACGGCGAGCGCCGCGAGGTCGACCTCCCCGACGTCCAGGTCGCGGCCGGCGTCGAGCCGCGCGAGCAGCAGCATGTCCTCGACCAGGCCGGTCATGCGCCGCGCCTCGGACTCGACGCGGTGCATCGCCCGCACGGCGTCGTCCGGCAGGTCGTCCGGCAGGCGCCGCACGAGCTCGGCGTAGCCCCGGATGGAGGCCAGCGGGGTGCGCAGCTCGTGGCTGGCGTCGGCGACGAACCGGCGGACCTGCGTCTCGGACTCGTGCCGTGCGGCGAGCGCCGACTCCACGTGGCCGAGCATCCGGTTGAGCGCGGCGCCGACCTGGCCGACCTCGGTGGCCGGGTCGGTGTCGCGCTCGGGCACGCGCTCGCGGATGTCGACCTCGCCGCGCGACAGCGGCATCTCGGACACCCGCGCGGCGGTCGCGGCCACCCGGTCCAGGGGCCGCAGCTCCCGGCGCACCAGCACCGTGGCGGACGCGGCGGCGAGCAGCAGCGCGACGGCGGCGACGGCCAGCTCGACGACGACGTAGCGGTCCACGGTGGCGGTCACGGACTCCAGCGGCAGGGCGGTGACCGAGGTGTCGCCGCCCTCCGTGACCACCGCGACGACGCGGTACTCCCCGAGGTCGGGCAGCACGACGGTGTCCACGGTGCCGTCGGGCGTGAGGTCCAGGAGGGCGTCGGTCTGCGCGTCCGTCAGCGGGCGGATCGTCCCGGAGTCGTCCAGGTAGCCCGCCTGGAGGGCGGAGGCGTCGGCGCGCTGGAACAGGACCACGGTGCCGACGTCCTGCCCGGGCAGGCCGAACGCCGGGGGCACGTCGTCGTCCTCCCCCTCGGGCAGGGGTGTGGGGCGCGTGGCGTCGTCCGAGGGCGTGGTCCCGCCGTCCCCGAGGTCGTCCGCGCGGTCGCCCCCGAGCCGGCCCGGTGCGGCGGCGGCGCGGCTGCTCGCGGACTCGAGCCGGTCGTCGATCTGCTGGACCAGGGTCGAGCGCAGCGCGAGGGTGGACACGAGGCCCATGACCGCGGCGACCACCGCGAGCAGCGCGACGACGACCACCACGAGCCGCCGGCGGAGCGTCCACCGGGACCGCGCCGGCGCGGCCGTCACGGGGCGGGCTTGAGCACGTACCCGACGCCCCGGAGCGTGTGGAGCATCGGCTCGCGCCCCTTGTCGATCTTGCGGCGCAGGTAGGACACGTAGAGCTCGACGATGTTGGCCTGGCCGCCGAAGTCGTACTGCCACACGCGGTCGAGGATCTGCGCCTTCGACAGCACGCGCCGCGGGTTGCGCATGAAGTAGCGCAGCAGCTCGAACTCCGTCGCGGTGAGCCGGATGTCGTCGCCGCCGCGGGACACCTCGTGCGAGTCCTCGTCCATGCGCAGGTCGCCGACGACCAGAACGGCCTCCTCGCGGTCGGCCACGGCCCCGGCCCGGCGCAGCAGCGCGCGCAGCCGGGCGACGACCTCCTCGAGGCTGAACGGCTTCGTGACGTAGTCGTCGCCGCCGGCGGTGAGCCCGGCGATGCGGTCCTCGACGGCGTCCTTCGCGGTGAGGAACAGCACGGGGACCGTGGGGTGGGTCGCGCGGATGCGGCGCAGCACCTCCAGGCCGGACAGGTCGGGCAGCATGACGTCGAGCAGGATGACGTCGGGGTCGAACGTCTTGGCCTGCTTGACGGCGCCGTGGCCGGTCAGGGCGTGCTCGACGGACCAGCCCTCGTAGCGCAGCGCCGTCGCGAGGAGCTCCGCCAGGGTGGGCTCGTCGTCGACGACGAGGGCGCGGACCGGCTGGCCGTCCGCTCGGGTGAGGGCGTCGCGCTGCAGGGTCGAGGTCGTCATGCGGCCGAGCATGGTGCCGCCACCTGGGCCCCACCTGCCGCGCGCCTGTGAGCTACCTGAGCATCGGCGGAGGTCAGTCCTCCTCGATCACCGACAGCACGTTGCCGGACGGGTCGGTGAACCAGGCGATGAGCGGACCGCCGCCGCGGAACACGCCGTCCTCGTCGGTCTGCACGGGGGTGCCCTCGTAGCGCTCGAACTGCACGCCACGCCCTCGCAGCTCGGCCACCGCCGCCGGCACGTCCGGCACCGGGAAGTTGAGCACCGTGTACCCGGCCGGCGCGTGCGCATCGCCCTTCGGGTACAGCAGCACGTCGCGGCCGCCGGCCAGGTGCAGCCACAGCATCCCGTCCCGCTCCTGCGCGTCGAGGCCGAGCACGTCCGCGTAGAACGCCCGGGCGGCGGGCACGTCCGCCACCGAGTACCCGCTGAAGCCCTTGCTGAGGTCGAGCACGGCAGCCTCCTCGTCGTCGTGCGTCCCGGTCCCAGCGTGGACCCTGCGGGCGCCCCCGGGAAGCCCCCGCGCCCGCGCCCTGCGACGGCGCCCCGTCGGCGACCCCGGCGGGGCTGGTGGAGGAATCGTGCGCGTGCACGACCCGCGCGGCGCGGCGTGGGTGCCCTCCCCTACCGTGGACGGGTGTCCCGCCCCGCCACCGCCGTGCCGCCCGCACGCCCCGAGCCCGAGCCGCTCGCGCCCGTCCGCGGCGCCCGGGGCCCGGCCGTGGGCCGCGCCCTGCTCGCGCTGCTCGTGGCGCTGGTCGCGAGCGCGGGCATCGGCGTCACCTGGGCCGTCTTCGTGGGGACGGAGCACGGCCAGGCGGTGGACCAGGCGTCGCTCGACGGCGCGCACATCGGGCAGAACCGGCTCTGGGAGGTCGCGGGGCCGGTGCTCGACGTCGTGTCGGTGGGCTTCATCGCCGCCGCCGTCCTCGGGTGCGCCGCGATCGCGGTCGTGCGGCGGCGCTGGGGCCTCGCCGTGGTGGCGGCGGTCGTGCTCGGCGGCGCCAACCTGACGACGCGGGTGCTCAAGGTCCTGGTGCTCGACCGCCCCGAGCTCGGGCACGGACCGGAGTTCAACACGCTGCCGAGCGGCCACACCACCGCCGCCGCCTCCGTGGCCGCCGCCCTGCTGCTGGTGGTGCCGCCCCGCGTCCGGCCCTGGGTGGCGGTGCTCGGCGCCGGCTACGCGGGTGCGACCGGGGTGAGCACCCTCGTGGGGCAGTGGCACCGGCCGTCGGACGTCGTCGCCGGGCTGCTCGTCGTGCTCGCGTGGGGCGCCGTGGGGTGCGCGCTGCTCGCGCTCGGCGGGGAGCCCGCGGGGGAGCGGACCCCGCCGACCGCGGCCGTGCGCACCGTGACGGCCGGGACGCGGGGACCCGTCGCGGCGGACCGCGCGGCCACCTCGGTCGCGCTCGCGCTGCTCGGTGCCGTCGCCGTCGTCGCGGGGGCCCTCGCCGTGGTGGCGCTGCGCCGCACGTGGCTGTCCGCCGACCCGGTGGGCGGCCGCGCGGAGCTGCTGACGTCCTACGGCGGCGGCGCCCTGGGGATCGTCGCGGTCGCGGCCGCGTCGTCCGCCGTGCTGCTCGTGCTGCGCCGGGCGGCGACCGCGGGATCGGCCGGTGCAGGACGGACGTCGTAGAGTTCCCCCGCACGGGGGGTGGCATCCTGTCGTCGCCCGACCGGACCGGACCTGAGCACCGGAGCCGGCCGCCGCAGCGGGGGCACGGTGGGGCACGGTCGCCCCGGGAGCCCGGCACCGCGCCGGGCACCGGGCAGTTCTGAGGAAGCAGGAGCGCATGTCGTCACGTCGCAAGCTGGTCATCGTGGAGTCGCCCGCCAAGGCGCGCACGATCGCCGGGTACCTCGGCGACGAGTACGAGGTCGAGGCGAGCGTCGGGCACATCCGTGACCTGCCGCAGCCGAGCGAGCTGCCCGCGGACATGAAGAAGGGGCCCTTCGGGAAGTTCGCCGTCGACGTCGACAACGGCTTCGAGCCCTACTACGTGGTCGACTCCGACAAGAAGAAGAAGGTCGCCGAGCTCAAGCGCCTGCTCAAGGAGTCCGACGAGCTCTACCTCGCCACCGACGAGGACCGCGAGGGCGAGGCCATCGCGTGGCACCTGCTGCAGGAGCTCAAGCCCAAGGTCCCGGTCAAGCGCATGGTGTTCCACGAGATCACCCGGGAGGCCATCGCCCGCGCGCTGGAGAACACCCGCGAGCTCGACGACCGGCTGGTGGACGCCCAGGAGACCCGGCGCATCCTCGACCGGCTGTACGGGTACGAGGTCAGCCCGGTCCTGTGGCGCAAGGTCCGCCAGGGCCTGTCGGCCGGTCGCGTGCAGTCGGTCGCGACACGCCTGGTGGTCGAGCGGGAGCGCGAGCGCATGGCGTTCGTCGCGGCGGACTACTGGGACCTGACGGCGACGTTCGCGGTGCAGGACGCCGCGGAGCCGACGTTCGACGCCCGGCTGGTGCAGCTCGGCGAGCGGCGTGTGGCGACGGGCCGCGACTTCGGCGACGACGGCGTGCTGCGGGGCAGCGGTGCGAGCCGTCCCGTGCACCTCGACGAGACCGCGGCGCGGGCGTGGGTGACGGCCCTCGACGGCGCGGCGTTCGGCGTGCGGTCGCTCGAGACCAAGCCGTACACCCGCCGCCCGGCGGCGCCGTTCACGACGTCGACGCTGCAGCAGGAGGCCAGCCGCAAGCTGCGCATGGCCTCCCGGCAGACGATGCGCACCGCGCAGTCGCTGTACGAGAACGGCTACATCACCTACATGCGGACCGACTCGCCGACGCTGAGCACGCAGGCCGTGGACGCCGCGCGGCGCCAGGCGGCCGAGCTGTACGGCGCCGACCACGTGCCCGACAAGCCGCGCGTGTACGCCTCGAAGGCGAAGGGCGCGCAGGAGGCGCACGAGGCGATCCGTCCCGCCGGCGACGACTTCCGCACGCCCGCCCAGGTGGCCGGGGAGCTGTCCGGCGACCAGTTCCGCCTGTACGAGCTCATCTGGAAGCGCACCGTGGCGTCGCAGATGGCGGACGCGCGCGGCTCGACGGCCTCGGTGCGGATCGCCGCGACCGTCCCCGCGCCCGCGGCCTCCGGGGGGCCCGACGCGGGCGCGCCGACCGACGCCGTGTTCGCGGCCTCCGGCACCGTCATCACGTTCCGCGGGTTCCTCGCGGCGTACGAGGAGGGCCGGGACGTCGAGCGGTACGCGGCGGACGCCGAGGGCGGCGAGAAGGGCGGCGCCCGGGAGACCCGGCTGCCGCAGATGGCCGAGGGCGACCCGGTCACCGCCTCCGACCTCACCGCCGACGGCCACCGCACCTCGCCGCCGCCGCGCTACACCGAGGCGAGCCTGGTCAAGGCCCTGGAGGAGCGCGGCATCGGCCGGCCCTCCACGTACGCGGCGACGATCTCCGTCATCCAGGACCGCGGCTACGTGACGTCCCGCGGCCAGGCGCTCGTGCCGAGCTGGCTGGCGTTCGCCGTCACGCGGCTGCTCGAGGAGAACTTCGACCGGCTCGTCGACTACGACTTCACCGCCTCGATGGAGGAGGACCTCGACGCCATCGCGGCGGGGCAGAAGGACCGCGTCGACTGGCTGACGCGGTTCTACTTCGGCTCGGCCGCGGCCGAGGGCCCGGACGGGGACGGCCTGCGCGAGCTCGTCGCCAACCTCGGGGAGATCGACGCCCGCGAGGTGAACTCGATCGACATCGGCGAGGGCATCACGCTGCGCGTGGGTCGCTACGGCCCGTACATCGAGGACTCCGCCGGCGAGCCCGGCCCGGACGGCACCCCGCGGCGCGCGTCGGTGCCGGACGACCTGGCGCCGGACGAGCTGACCGTCGAGAAGGCCCGCGAGCTGCTCGAGACCCAGCCGGAGGGCGACCTGGTGCTGGGCGCCGACCCGGCGACGGGGCACACGGTCGTGGCGAGGAACGGCCGCTACGGCCCGTACGTGACGGAGCTGCTGCCCGAGCCGGAGCTCGACCCCGGGCTGTCCGCGGCCGCGCGCAAGAAGGCGCTCGCGGCGCTGCCGAAGCCGCGCACGGGCTCGCTGCTGAAGTCGCAGTCGCTGCAGACGATCACGCTCGACGAGGCGCTGCAGCTGCTGAGCCTGCCGCGCGTCGTGGGCACCGACCCGGAGACCGGGCTGGAGATCACCGCGCAGAACGGCCGGTACGGGCCGTACCTCAAGCGCGGCACCGACTCCCGCACGCTGCCGTCCGAGGAGGCGATCTTCACCACCACGCTCGACGAGGCGCTGGCGATCTACGCGCAGCCCAAGCGCGGGCGCGGCGCGACGGCCACCCCGCCGCTGCGGGAGCTGGGCGACGACCCGACCTCGGGCAAGCCGATCGTGGTGAAGGACGGCCGGTTCGGGGCGTACGTCACCGACGGCGAGACGAACCGCACGCTGCCGCGGGACGTGACGCCGGAGTCGATCACGCCCGAGCAGGCGGTCGAGCTGCTCGCCGAGAAGCGCGCGCAGGCGCCGAAGAAGAAGCCGGCCCGCAAGGCGGCCCCGCGCGCGAAGGCGGCGTCGAAGAAGTAGCCGGGCGGTCCCGTGGGCGCTACGCGGTGACCAGCTCCGTCCCGGTGGTGTCGTGGTCGGCCATCCGCACGCTGCGGATGGCCGGCTCGTCGTAGGTGTTCCAGTAGTAGGTGCCGGTGCGCGCCGAGAACAGCCCGGTGTAGATCGTCTTCTCGAACTCCCCGCTGTCCATCGCGGCGGCACCGTCCACCATCGCGACCTGCTGGAGCGTGTGGAACGCGCGGCTGACGTTGGCCTCCTCGCCGTCCTGCTCGGGGTAGTGCGCGTGGACGTAGGCCGCCCGCACGAACCGGGACGTCGAGGAGTAGTCGCCCGGGATGCCCCGCATGTGCGACCCGGAGCCGAACGGCACGAGGTGCGCGCGGCGGAGCACCAGCTCCCCGGGGAACTCCGGCGACGCGTTGAGGTAGTTGCGCAGGTTCTCGTGGTGCCACCCGAACCCGGGCTGGTTGGTCAGCACGTCGACGTCGTCCTCGTGCACGTGCAGGCCGTCGGCGGTCTGCTCCACGACGACGGCGCGGTCCGCGTCGCCGATGATCCAGTGCAGCATCGAGCTCGGGAACCGCTCGCTGACGGGCCGGTCCACGATCACGACGTCCTGGAGCGCCGCGGCGACCTCGTCCACCGTGGCGAACTGCGAGGCCACCCAGAGCGGGAGCTCGAACGCGGCGACGTTCGTCGCGCCGTCCACCGGGCCCGGTGCGTACGAGGCGTACCCCGGGAAGTTCAGGCCGGCCACCGCGAGGCCGGCGTCGTTGCCGCAGTCGAAGTAGAGCGGCACGCCCGCCTCCACGATGCCCGTGCCGATGACCGCGTGGCGGATCTCGGGCACCGCGCCGAAGGGCGAGCGGGGCGCGTACCCCGTCGGGGTCAGGACGACCCCCTCGCCGTAGCCGCTGGTCCAGTCGAGGTTGCGGGCGAGGTAGAGGTGACCGTCGCCGTCCGTGAACCTGATCCCTGTGCACATCTCGTGGCCCCCTGTCCGGTGCGCCCGGCCGCCGGGTGCCGCGTCGTCGGTGGCGCGGCGCGGCCGGGTTCGCCTCCCCAGCATGTGCCTCCCGGCACCGGTCCGCGCGGGGGGGGCTACGCCTCCCAGACCGCCCAGCCGCGGCCGGCGACGCCACCCGCGCCGGGTGCGCCCCCGGACGCGACGGGCCGCGCGCCGGCGGGCGGCGCGAACGGCCACTCCTCGTCGTCGAGGTTCAGGGCGACGAGCAGGGCCGCGGACCCGTCGGCGGCGCGCGACTCGTACGCCAGCCGGGTGCCGGTGACCTCGAGGACGCGCGTGCGGGCGGTGTAGAGCCACGGGTGCCGGCGCCGCAGGCCGATCAGCGCGGCGTGCCGGTCGTGCGCGGGCCGGCCGTCGGGCGCGTCGTCCGGGGCCGCGAGGTCCTCCGGCGTGGCCGGGTACGGCGGGCGGACCGCGTCGTCGCCGCCGGCGCGGTCCTCCTTCACGCCGCGGTACGCCTGCTCGTCGCCGTAGTAGACCGCCGGGGTGCCGCCGACGGTCATGAGCACCACGAGCGCGTGGCCCGCGAGCGTCGCGTCGCCGACCCGGCTGGCGATGCGCGTGACGTCGTGGTTGCCGACGAACGTGTACGGCACGAACGCGTCGAGGAACGCGTCGTGCCGGCCGAGCGTCCACGCGAGCTCGTGCCAGTTGCGGTCGACGACGGAGGACCAGATCGCCTTCCACAGCTCGTACTGCGTCACCGAGTCGACCCCGGACTCCGCGACGAACCCGGGGTAGTCGCCGTGGATGACCTCGCCCATCAGGTACGCGTCCGGGTGGGCGGCCCGCACCCGGTCCGTGACCTGCCGCCAGAAGGCCGTCGGCACCGCGTAGGCCGCGTCGAGGCGCCAGCCGTCCGCCCCGGCGTCCAGCCAGTGGGTCATGACGTCGGCGACCAGGTCGACGACGCGGGGCGAGTCGTGGTTCAGCGTGACGAGGGAGCGGTGGCCCTCGAAGCAGTCCCAGTCCGGCTCGCCGTCGGCCCAGCGGATGCGGAACAGCTCCGCCTCCGGGGACCCGGGGCCGCCCGCCAGCGCGGCGCGGAACAGCGGGTGCTGGTCGCCGACGTGGTTGAAGACGCCGTCCAGCAGCACGCGCACGCCGCGGTCGTGCGCCGCCGCGAGCAGGTGGTCGAGGTCGGCCCGGTCGCCGAGCCGGGGGTCGACGCGCAGGTGGTCGACGGTGTCGTAGCCGTGCGTGGCGGAGGCGAACACGGGGCCCAGCGCGAGGCCGTTCAGCCCCAGGTCGACCAGGTAGTCCAGCCAGCGCTCGACGTGCGCGAGGCGGTGCGTGACCGGCGTGGCGGTGTCCGCCGCCGGCTCGGCGCCCGTGAAGCCCAGCGGGTAGACGTGCCACCACAGGGCGTGCTCCACCCACGCGGGCGCCATCGTGCCTCCTTCGTCCGTCCCCGTGCAGACTCGCAGGCCCGCGGCCCGGTGTCACCTCGGCGGCCGGGGCGCCGGGACGGGCGGCCGCGCGGGCGCCCTCGCCCCGGGCGGGTCCGGCGGGGGCACCGCGGGCCCGCCCGGCGCGGCCCTCAGTGCGCCCGGTGCGGCACCGGCTCGGGCAGCCCGGCGTCGGCCCGCACACCGCGCGAGAAGCCCTCGATCGAGCGCAGCGCGTCCACCAGGTCCGGCACCCGCACCGTGAACGGCATGGCGTGGATCGTCTCGCCCTCGGCGGTGGCGGCCTGCGCCACGCGCGTGAGGTCGTCGACGTCGTCGGGGGACAGCCCCACCTCGGTGAGGGTGTTCGGCAGGCCGACGCGCGTCGTGAACTCGACGAAGTCCCGGATCTCCTGGACCGGCGCCCCCTCGAGCACGAGCTGCGTCACCGAGCCGATGTTGACCTTCTGCCCGTGCGTGAGGCCGTGCGTCTGCGGCGCGGCGGTGAGGCCGTTGTGGATCGCGTGCGCCGCGGCGAGGCCGCCCGACTCGAACCCGAGCCCCGACAGCAGCGTGTTCGCCTCGACGACCTTCTCGACCGACGGCGTCACGAGGTGGTCCCGCACGGCGGCGACCGCCGGCAGCGCGTGCTCCCAGAGGATGTCCCACGACAGGCGGGCCAGCGCCGTGCCGGTCGCCGTCGGCAGCCCGCCGGCCATCGTCGTGGCGTCGGTGCGCGCGACGGCGCGCGCCTCGATCCACGTGGCGAGCGCGTCGCCGACGCCCGCGACGAGGAAGCGCGCCGGGGCGTTGGCCACGAGCTGCGTGTCGACCAGCACCAGGTCGGGGTTGCGCGGGAAGAACCGGTACTCCTCGAACGCGCCGCCCTCGTCGTAGATGACCGACAGCGCGGAGCAGGGCGCGTCCGTCGAGGCGAGGGTCGGCACGGACACCCACCGGATGCCGGTGAGGAAGCCCGCCGCCTTCACCGCGTCGAGCGTCGAGCCGCCGCCGACGCCCACCACCACGTCGGCGCCCGTCTCCCGGATGCGGGCCGCGATGCCGTCGACGGCCGCCGCGGTCGCGTACACCCCGAAGCCGTCGCGCGTCAGCGGCAGCCCCGCCGCCTCGAGCGACCGCGAGACGGCCTCGCCGACGAACGACCACACGATGTCGTCGGCGACGACGAGCGGCGTGCGGCCGATGGGCTCGACCAGCTCCCCGAGGCGCTCGATCGCGCCGCGCCCCTGCGCGTAGCGGCCGGGGCTGATCATCGTGCGGACGGGCAGGTGGTCCAGGGTTGCGGACACGGCTCCTCCTCGGGTCGTGCGCCGGCGGGAGGGCCGTCGTGCCGGCCCGGGGGCTCCACCGACACGTCCACCGTACGGACGCGGCCCGGCGGCGGCACGGGGACGTCGGTCCCGACCTGGGAGGCCGGACGCTACTGTCGCGGGCATGACACTCGTCGAAGACCCGCGCACCGCGCCGCCGATCCGATGGGGGATCCTCGGCGCCGGCAACATCGCCGGAGCGTTCGCCGCCGCCGTCCGCTCCGCCACCCGGGCCCAGCTCGTGGCCGTCGGCTCCCGGGACCGCGTGAAGGCCGAGCGGTTCGCCACGCAGCACGGCATCCCGACGACGCACGTCGGCTACCGGGACCTGGTCGAGGACCCGCAGGTGGACGCCGTGTACGTCGCCACCCCGCACTCCGAGCACCGCGAGCACGCGCTGCTGGCGATCGCCGCAGGCAAGCACGTGCTGGTCGAGAAGGCGTTCACCCGCAACGCCGCCGAGGCCGAGGAGGTGCTGGCGGCCGCGCGCGCCGCGGGCGTGTTCGTCATGGAGGCGATGTGGACGCGGTTCCTGCCGCACGTCGCCGCGCTGCACCAGGTGATCGACTCCGGCGAGATCGGCGAGGTCGTGACGCTGCAGGCCGACCACGGCCAGTACTTCGCGTTCGACCCGGCGAGCCGGCTGTACGACCCGGCGCTCGCGGGCGGGGCGCTGCTGGACCTCGGCGTCTACCCGGTGTCGTTCGCGCACGACCTGCTGGGCGTCCCGGACTCCGTGCGGGCGGTGGGCACGCTCACCGCGACCGGCGTCGACGGCCAGATCGGCATGGTCCTGCAGTACGGGGAGCGCACGCAGGCGGTGCTGCACACCACGCTGTGGGCGAAGACGCCGACCACGGCCGCGATCACCGGCACGGAGGGCAGCATCGTCGTCGAGGGCTCGTTCTACGCGCCGACGTCGTTCCGGGTGCAGCGCCGCGACGGGCGGACCTGGCAGTTCAGCCAGCCGACGCCGCACGGGCTGCAGTTCGAGGCCGCCGAGGTGGCGCGCCGCGTCGCGGAGGGCGCCACGGAGAGCCCGCGCATGTCGTGGGCGGGCACGCTGGCCGTCCTGCGCACCATGGACGAGGTGCGCGCGCAGGTCGGGGTGGCCTACCCCGGCGAGTGAGGCGCCGCAGCCGCCGCCGGCGGGTCGGGCGGTGTGGGCGCGGGTGGATACCCTGGCGCCCGTGACGCTGCCCGAGCCGCCCGCGGCCCCCGCTGCCCCGTCGTCGAGCCCCGGCCCCGGGCAGGCGCCCGCCGGGCCCGTCGACGGCGTCGTGCCCGGCGGGCTCTTCGTGTCGTTCGAGGGCGGCGACGGCGTCGGCAAGTCCACGCAGTCCCGGCTGCTCGGCGAGTGGCTCGAGGGCCTGGGGCTCACCGTCGTGCTGACCCGGGAACCGGGCGGCACGGAGCTGGGCCGGGTGCTGCGCCGCGAGGTGCTGCACGGCGGGCACGTCGACCCGCGCACCGAGGCGCTGCTGTACGCGGCCGACCGCGCCCAGCACGTCGCCTCGCTGGTCCGGCCCGCGCTCGAGGCCGGGCAGGTCGTGGTGACCGACCGCTACCTCGACTCGTCCGTGGCGTACCAGGGCACCGGGCGGGACCTCGGCGCGGACGAGGTGGAGCGGCTCTCGCTCTGGGCGACGGGCGGCCTGCTGCCCCGGCTGACCGTGCTGCTCGACCTCGACCCCGCGGCGGGTCTGCGCCGGCTGCACGCGCGGCCCGACCGGCCGGACCGGCTGGAGAGCGCGGGGGACGACTTCCACCGCCGCACCCGCGAGGCGTTCCTGGCGCGGGCGGCGGCCGACCCCGGCCGCTGGCTCGTGCTGGACGCGGACCGGCCGGTCGAGGCGATCGCGGCGGACGTCCGCACCCGGGTCGCGGCGCTGCTCGGCGTACCGGCCCCCGCGGCCGAGGTGGCGCCGTGACGACCGTGTGGGACGACGTCGTCGGGCAGGAGCCGGCCGTCCGCGTGCTGCGGGAGGCCGCCGAGGACCCCACCCGCATGACGCACGCGTGGCTGCTCACCGGGCCGCCGGGGTCGGGGCGCTCCAACGCGGCGCGCGCCTTCGCGGCGGCGCTGCAGGACCCCTCGGGGGACCCGCGCAGCCCCGGGTGCGCGACGGTGCTGGCCGGGACTCACCCGGACGTCACGTTCGTCGCCACGGAGGGCGTGGTCATCCGCGCGGACACCGTGCGCCCCCTGGTCGAGCTCGCCCAGCGGGCCCCGTCGCAGGGCCGCTGGCGGGTGATCGTCGTCGAGGACGCCGACCGGCTCAACGAGACCTCCGGCAACGTGCTGCTCAAGGCCATCGAGGAGCCGCCGCCGCGCACCGTGTGGCTGCTGTGCGCCCCGAGCCCGCAGGACGTGCTGGTGACGCTGCGCTCCCGCAGCCGGTCCGTCGCGCTGCGCGTGCCCCCGGTGGAGGACGTCGCCGACCTGCTGGTCCGGCGCGACGGCATCGACCCCGCGACCGCGCTGGTCGCCGCCCGGGCCGCCCAGTCGCACGTCGGGGTGGCCCGGCGGCTCGCCCGCGACCCGGAGGCCCGGGCGCGGCGCTCGGCGGTGCTGCGCATCGCCCCGCGGGTCCGGGGCGTGGGGGACGCCGTGCTGGCCGCCGGCGAGCTGGTCGAGACGGCGCAGGCCGACGCGAAGGCCGCCACGGAGGAGCGCGACGCCCGCGAGCGCCAGGAGCTGCTGCGGTCCCTGGGCGCGGAGGGGCTCACCGCGATCCCCCCGGCGCTGCGGGGGCAGGTGCGGCAGCTCGAGGAGGAGCAGAAGCGCCGCGCGACGCGGGCGCAGCGCGACGTGCTGGACCGCGCGATGGTGGACCTGCTGTCGTTCTACCGCGACGTGCTGGTGATCCAGCTCGGCGCGGACGTGCACCTGGTCAACGCCGAGCACGAGGACGCCGCCCGGGCCCTGGCCGCGTCCTCGACGCCGGAGCAGACGGTGCGGCGCATGGACGCCGTCTCCGAGGCGCGCACCCGGCTCGAGGGGAACGTGGCACCGCTGCTCGCGGTCGAGGCGATGATGATCGCCCTGCGTCCGCAGGCCTGACGCCGGGCGGGGGCGCGGGCGCGCAACCCGCGCGTGACCGGCCTGGGGACGACGCGCCTGCGGGCGCCGGGCGGCCGTTACGGTTGTCCGGTGACACCCGCCTCGCCGCTCCCCAGCCCCTCCGCGCCCGCTCGCCGGGCCGCCCGCCGCGGCGGTCGCGTGGCCGCGCTCGCCGCCGTCGCCGCCCTGGTGCTCGCCGGGTGCGTCGGGCCCAAGGAGCAGACCGAGGTCACCGAGCAGCCGACGCCGACGGCCGCGGACGTGCGCGGGCTCGACGCGATCTACGACCAGGACCTCGACTGGCAGCCCTGCGGGGACCTGGAGTGCGCGACGCTCGTCGTGCCGCTCGACTACGGCGAGCCCGACGGCGACACCATCGAGGTCGCCGTGAACCGGCACCGGGCGACCGGCGACCGGATCGGCTCGCTGCTCATCAACCCCGGCGGCCCGGGCGCCTCCGGCCTCGACGCCCTCTCCGGCATCGCGCTGCCGCGGTTCGGGGAGGAGGTGGTCGCGCGCTACGACCTCGTGGGGTTCGACCCCCGCGGCGTCGGGTCCTCCACCCCGGTGACGTGCGTCGACGGTCCCGCCATGGACGCGCTCGTCTCCACCGACTTCGACCTCGCGACGGACGCGGGGGTCGCGCAGGCCGAGGCCGCGTACGGCGACTTCGGGGCGGCCTGCCTGGAGAACACCGGGCCCGTGCTCGGGCACGTCGACACCGTCAGCGCCGCGAAGGACATGGACGTGCTGCGCGCGGTCCTCGGCGACGAGACCCTCGCGTACGTCGGCTACTCGTACGGCACGCAGCTCGGCGCCACGTACGCGGCGCTGTTCCCCGAGCACGTCGGCCGCCTCGTCCTCGACGGCGCGCTCGACCCGACGCTGCCCGCCGAGGAGATCTCGAAGGGCCAGGCCGTCGGGTTCGAGAACGCCCTGCGCGCCTACGTCGCCGACTGCCAGGCCGGCGCCGACTGCCCGCTGACCGGCTCCGTCGACGACGGCCTCGCGCAGGTCCGGGCCCTGCTGGACCGCGCGCGGACGTCGCCGCTGCCCACCGGCACGGACCGGCCGCTGACCGGCACGCTGGCGTTCAGCGGGATCGCGCTGCCGCTGTACGACGAGGGCTCCTGGAGCTACCTCACGATGGGCCTCGACGCGGCGCTCACCGAGGGCGACGGGTCCGTGCTGCTGCAGCTCGCCGACCTGTACTACGACCGCAACCCCGACGGCACCTACGCGACGAACTCCACCGCCGCGTTCTGGTCCATCGGGTGCGCCGACGACCGCAGCACCACGGACGTGGCGCAGATGCGGGCGCAGGCCGCCGACATCGAGGCCGCGGCGCCCACCGTCGGCTACTTCTTCGGCTACGGCGGCATCGTCTGCGCGCAGTGGCCCGTCCCCGAGGCCGGGGGGCTCGACGACTACTCGGCGGCGGGCGCCGCGCCGATCGTCGTCATCGGCACCACGAACGACCCCGCGACGCCGTACGCCTGGGCCGAGAGCCTCGCGCAGACGCTCGACTCCGCCACCCTCCTGACGTACGAGGGGGAGGGGCACACGGCGTACGGGCGCTCGAACTCCTGCATCGCCGACGCGGTCGACGCCTACCTGGTCGACGGCACCGTCCCCGCGGAGGGCACCCGCTGCTGACCCCCGGCGCCGCCGCTTTGGAGGACGCGCCGTGCGCCGGGTACAGTGTCGGTGCTCGTCCGCCGGAAGTGCGGGCGCGCCGCCTTAGCTCAGTCGGCAGAGCGTCTCACTCGTAATGAGAAGGTCAAGGGTTCGATTCCCTTAGGCGGCTCAGGCCCAGAACAGCCCGGGATCCTCGTGATCGCGGGCTGTTCTGCTGTATCGGGCGACGCGGCCTCCGGCAGGCCCGCGTCGGTCGACGGGTGGGACCACGTGATCCGGCGCCGGCGCCCCACCGCTCGACGGCGACGGTGCGGTCCGGCGCCTCCCTCCGGGGTGCCTGCCGGCCGGTCAGGGCCTGGCGGGCCGGGGCGTAGACTCGGGACCAGCCCGGTGTCGAGGACCTCCCAGCGAGGCGACGACCCGGATCCAGCATCGGAGGGCGTCATGCCCGTCCAGCCCGCTTCCCACTCCGCCCCCACCCGCGACCGTGAGCCCGTCGACCCCGCGCAGCGCGCCCCCGGTGCCACCGCACGCACCCGGGCCTCCGGCACCCGCACCAGCGCCGCGTGGTTCGGCATCTGCCTCGGCGTCCTCGTGCTGGTCGCGCTCGTGGTGTTCATGCTGCAGAACACCGGGCCGGTCGAGGTCTCGTTCCTCGGCCTGAACGGCACCGCGCCGCTCGCGCTGACCCTGCTCATCGCGGGACTCGGGGTGGGGATCGTGGTCCTCGTCGTCGCCTCCTTGCGCATCGGCCAGCTCCGCCGTCGAGCAGCCGGCGGGCACCCGACCGGAGCGCGGCGGTGACCGCCCACGGCGAGCTCGCCACCGGCGGGGCGCTCCGCCTCACCTCGATCCTCACCAGCGGGCTGCCCGCGCTGCTCGGCACGGGCCAGGCACCGACGCGGTACACGGTCCCGGTCGTGTTCTCCCGCCAGGTCTCGGTGCCGGAGAAGACCGCCATCGAGGGACCGGAGACCGTGCGGCGGCTCGCCGGGCGCGGTTACCCGCAGGTGACGCTGCAGGTCTCGGACCGGCGCCTGCTCGTCGGCCACACCAGCCTCGAGGAGCTCGAGGAGGGCCTCGCGCACGAGCTCACGCTCCTGCTCGCCGACATCGGGCAGGCGGTCTCACGAGAGCGCGACGAGCGTGCCGCGGCCGCAGCCGTCCGCCAGTCCGCCGAGTCCGACCGCGCCGTCGACGTGCAACGGGCGGTCGACCGCATCGTCTTCGCGTGAGGGAGCAGCCGGCGTCCCGGAGGGGATGACCCGGCGTTCGCCGCAGGGGCCGGCGGGCGGGCGAGACGGCGCGCCACCCTCCGGGAGGCGGACGGGGACGGGCCCCTCGTGGTCGCCGGTCGGGCAGCGCACGCGGTGGGGCTGATCGCGGCGCGAGCCGGCGACGGTGCGGAGCACGAGGTCGCCGCCGTTGCCGACGGTGAGGTGGACGCGCCCGAACGGGCGAATCTCGGCCGGTGCGCGCAGGTCCCATGCCGTGCGAGCCGATACGACGTCGGACGTTCCACCACGACGACGAGGAGACCCATGTCCCGCACCGGCCGCTTCACCTTCGACGGGGGTGCCGCGACCTACGTCGGCACCGCGATCCTCGGGGTGCTCATCACGACGCTCACGCTGGGGATCTGCTACCCGTTCCAGGTGGTGCTCATGCAGCGGTGGCGGGCCAAGCACGCGCGCATCGACGGTCAGCAGCTCGTCTTCACGGGGAGCGCGACGGGACTGTTCGGCCTGTGGATCGCCTGGTTCCTGCTGAGCGTCGTCACCCTCGGCATCTACCTGCTGTGGGTGGGGCCACGCATCGAGGCGTGGAAGTGGGAGCACACCGACTTCGCGACGCCGGTCCAGCCGCTCGTCCCGTACGGCCAGGTGCCGCCGGGGCAGAACGTGACGGTGAACGTCGCGCGCTGAAAGTCGACGCGCGGCGTCGTCCGGGCCCGTAGGTTGTCGCCGTGGCGGGCGGCATGGAGGACGTGGAGCTGGTCGAGCTCCCGGGACCCGGCGCGTCCCCCGGCCCCGCCGACGCGGGGGTGCAGGACGCGGTCGACCGGCGCCGGGCGGGGTTGGCGCGGGTGCTGCGTCGCTGGTGGCCGGTGCCGGTGGTCACGATCTGCGCGCTCGTGGGGTGGCAGCTCGTGACGGACGCGCGCGAACGTGACCGCATGGAGCGGGCCCGCGGTGTCGAGGGGGTCCTGGCGGAGGCGGTCGTGCCGCCGCTGGACGCGGCGCCGTGGGGCGACGACGACACGGTGCAGGTGCTCTACGGCGGCGCGGCGGTGGCCGGCGGGCTGCTGGTCGGTCCGGTGTACCTCGGCGACGGCTCGGTCCCCGTGGTCGCCGCGGACCACGCCACGGGTGCGGAGCGGTGGCGCACGCAGGTCGCGCGCACGCCGGAGGGGTCCCTGGTGGGTGCCGGTGTCTCCTGCCAGCAGCCGGTGACGGACGACCCGCCGACGGTCTGGTGCACGGTCGGGGAGCCGGTGTCGCTGGCGGACGGCACGACGGGGACGCGGGCGCGGGCCGTCGAGCTCGACCTCGCGGACGGTGCGGTCCTCTCCGACCGGGAGCTGGGCACCGGCGGCGCGACGGCTGCCGTCGGTGACCTCGTCGTCCTCGCGTCGGGCGGGCCCGAGTCGGTGCGGGTGACGGGCGTCGACCGGCGGTCGGGTGCCACCCGGTGGGACGTGACGCTGCCGGAACGCGCGCAGGAGGGCAGCGCGCCGGCGGTGTGGGCGGCCGGCGGCCACGTGATGGTGTGGGGCTCGCGCGACGTGTGGGCGCTCGACCCCGCCGACGGTCGCGTCCAGGTCCACGACGCCGGCGTGGAGCCCGGCACCGGCGGGCGGCTCGTCGCGACCGACCACCAGGGGGTCAGCCGGCTGCTGGACGCCGACGGGAACCCGACCGGGGTCTCGGCGCCGGGAGCGCCCCTGAGCCTGCTGCCCGACGACGACAGCGCGGCGGGCCTCGTGCTGCTCGGCGACGGCGCGCCCGTGCGGACCGTCCGCGCCGTCGACCCGGACACCGGGGACGTCGTGTGGGAGCGCGAGGTCGACCGTGGGAGCACCGTGAACCTGATGCTGCTCGACGGCGTGCTGTACGGCAGCGGGACGGAGTCCGTCTGGGCCGTGGACGCCGTGACCGGTGAGGCGCGGTGGACGACCGGGGCGGGGGAGAGCCCGGCGTGGCAGGTGCTGACCGACGGGCGGGTGCTGCTGCGCACCGAGCAGGGTGCGGACGGCCCCGAGCTCGCGGCGTACGCCCTGCGCGACGGCGACGAGGTGTGGCGGACCGTGCTCCCCCCGACCGTCCAGACCGTGTGGCAGACGCAGGGGCTGCTGGTCGGGGACGGGTCCGCGGGCCTCGTCGCCCTGCACTGACGGCGGGCACGCCGTCCGGCCCGGTGCGCGCAGCCCGCGCGCCGGTGCCCGTCTCGTCATAGCGTCGGCGGTGGTGCTCGCGGAGCACCACCGCCCGCTCGACCGTCGCGGGACCGGCCCGGCCCGCCCACCCTGGAGGCCGCATGGACGTGCGCGACCTGCCGCTGCGCCTCGGCGCCGGCGCCTACATCCTCAGCTCGGGAGTCGACAAGCTGTCGGCCGACGAGGAGACCGCCGCGGGGTACCACGGCATGGCCGCCGGGGCGTACCCGTTCCTGGCCGACGTCGACCCGGTGACGTTCACGAAGGCGCTCGCGGCCACGGAGATCGCGCTCGGTGCCGGTCTGCTGCTCCCGGTGGCCCCGCGGAAGCTGCTCGCCGCCGGGTTCACGGCGTTCTCGGCCGGCCTCGTCGGCATGTACTGGCGGACGCCGTCGCTGCGCCGGGGACCGCGCGACCCGCGGCCGAGCCCCGACGGCGTCGGCGTCGCCAAGGACGTCATCCTGCTCGGCACGTCGGCGTCGTACCTGCTGCACGCGCTGACCCGGCGGTCGGGGCACCGGAGGCAGCGGGTGCGCCGGGGCTGACGGCGCGGCGCGCCGCCTCCGGGCGGCGACGTGGTGTTCGCGCTGCGCTGACCCCCTTGCCGGGATGCCCGTCGTCGCACGTACCGTGACGCCATGCCCGACGTGATCGTGTCCGCCGCCGACCTCGCCCGTGAGCTCGGCGGACCGCGCCCGCCCCACCTGCTCGACGTCCGCTGGACGCTCGGCGGCCCGCCCGGGATCGTGGCGTTCCGCGAGGGCCACCTGCCTGGCGCCTCGTACGTGGACCTGGACACCGAGCTCGCCGCCGCCCCGAGCGCCGCGGCCGGCCGGCACCCGCTGCCCGACGTCGCCGACCTGCAGGCCGCGGCCCGGCGGTGGGGTCTGCGGGCGGGTGAGCCCGTGGTCGTCTACGACGACTCCGGTGCGATGTCGGCGGCCCGGGCCTGGTGGCTGCTGCGCTGGGCCGGGGTGGCGGACGTGCGGATCCTCGACGGCGGACTGGCCGCGTGGACCGCGGCGGGCGGGGCGGTCGAGACCGGGGAGCGCGACGTGGAGCCCGGCGACGTCGAGCTCTCCGCGGGGCACCTGCCGACGCTCGACGCCGACGGCGCGGCGCAGTGGGCCGACGAGGGCGTGCTGCTGGACGCGCGTGCCGCCGAGCGGTACCGCGGCGAGGTCGAGCCGGTCGACCCGCGCGCGGGTCACATCCCCGGGGCCGTGAGCGCGCCGACCTCCGAGAACCTCGGCACCGACGGGCGGTTCCTACCCGCGGACGACCTGACGGCACGGTTCGCCGCGCTCGGCGTGCCCGCGGGCGACGTGGCGGTCTACTGCGGTTCCGGCGTGACGGCCGCGCACCAGGCGGCGGCCCTCGTCATGGCCGGGCGGACGCCCGTGCTGTACCCGGGGTCGTGGTCGCAGTGGTCCGCGGACCCGGAGCGCCCCGTCGCGACCGGCGAGGACGCCGCTGCCCGCTGACGCCCGGCGGTCACGGTCCCGCGGTCACGACCTCGCGCTCCGCGCGCCGCACCACGTACCGGTCGCTGAGCACCACGACCAGCGTGATGACGTACGCGAAGAACAGCACGTCCGCGGCGGACAGGATGCCGCGCCGCCCGCCGACCAGGGCCGTCAGCAGCACCAGGGCGACGGCGTTCACGACGAACGAGACCACCGCCGTCGTCACGGGCCCCCGACCGTGGCCGCCCGTGCGGGCCACGAGGGCGGCGTTCGCCAGCACGACGAGCGCCACGACGACGACCACCTGCGCCGGGCGCGGCTCCGGCCCCGGGTAGACCTCCACGAGGATCACGGTCAGCAGGGCCGTCAGCACGACCTTCTCGACGAGCGGCCACCCCCGGTCCGTGCGGACGCGGGCGGGGCTCCCGGCGGGCACCCAGCCGATCGCCGCGCTCACGGCGTCCGCGTCGAACCGCCACGGCCAGTCCGGGCGCGGCAACCGGGGCCACGCCCACCTCGCCACCAGGACGAGGACCACGGCCAGGGCGACCAGGACCGCCGCGACCCACGGCCGGTTCCGGAACCCCGCGGCCCAGCCGTCCGCCGGGTCGACCCCGAGGACCACCCGCGCGAACTCGTCCGTGGCGTCCAGCTGCGCGACGTGGATCCACCACTCCTGCGGCAGCTTGACGACGACCCAGATCACCGCCGCGGTCACCACCAGCGCCCGCCGGCTGATCCGCAGCGGGTTCCAGCGGGTCCGCACGGCCTCGACGGCGATCACGACGTACTCGAACGTGTTCGGGAAGACCAGGAGCAGCCAGCGCGCCCCGGTGAGCTCGAACGCCAGCACCCCCACGAGCCGGTAGTACCAGAGGGCCGCGACCAGGGCGACGGAGAACCGGTCCGGCCAGTTCCGCCGCACCGCCAGGTACGTGATCGCCAGGTAGTAGACGTCCAGGGCCTTGTCGAACGACTGGTACCAGTCGACCCCGACGTCCGTCAGCGCGGACAGGATGCCGCCGTCCACGCCGTCGACAATGAGCGACGCCAGCAGCGCCGGCAGCGGGAAGCGGGGGATGAGCAGCGGGACCGCGAGGCGCAGCACCAGGACGACGGCGATCACGCTGCCGTCGGTGAGCGAGTCGGCCGACATGCCCGCAACCTAGTGCCGCGACGCACCCAGGCGGCAGGGGCGCCGCGCCGGGGCGTGGCAGCCCGGGTCTCGGGCGAGCGGGGAGCGGCGAGCGGCGGGCCCGGGCGGTGCGGCCGCCGCGGCACGTCAGCCCGCGGGCACCCGCGCTCCCGCGGACGCCGCCCCGAGCCACGTGTGCGGGTTGCGGTCCCAGCACCAGCCCAGCTTCGGCGCGCGGGCGCTGATCCACACCGCCGGCACCCGCTGGTTCCGCGCGCGCGACCCCAGGAGCGAGAAGCACCGGTTCGGTCGCAGCATGTCGGGGCGCAGCGCCACGAGGGCCAGGCCCTCCGCGATGGTCAGCGGCACGCGGCCGCGCCGCCGCACCGTCACGAGCGCCTGCTCCGGCGGCACACCGCAGAACTCCGACCCCGTGTCGACGTCCGTCAGCAGGTACGGCGCGGCGGGTGCGACCGCGTCCGGCAGCGGCAGGTAGGTCGCCAGCTCGTCGTCGTCGATGACGCTCACCCCGGGCCGCGGTCCGCGGCGGGTCGCGGCGACGGCGGCGTTCGCCCGCGTCGTGCCGCCGTCCAGCACCAGGACGAACGGGACGTGGTCCTGCGGCGGCACCGCGCTCGCCGGCAGGTCGTCGACGACCCGGCGCAGCGGCTCGACCGCCGTGGCGAGGTCGGCAGCCGTCCACCCGTGCAGCGTCGCGAGACCCAGGTCGACCGCGGCCCGGACCTGCCGGTCCAGCTCGGAGCGGGCGGAGGCGTCGGGGTCGAACGGGTCCGCCCGGCGGTCGGCGGCGGCGACGGTCGGCCAGGCGGGATCGGCGGGGACGACAGGGACGGGCACGGGCGCTCCGTTCGACGGGCGGTCGGGAGCGGGTCAACGTCCGCCGCGGTCGGCGAGTTCCCTCGCGCCGGTGGTGGCGCCGGTGCCGGGTGCTCGGCCCCGGGCCCGGGTTCAGCCGTCCGCGCCGTCCGCGGCGGGCGCGTCGTCGGAGCCGGCGGCCTCCCGGGGCCGGTCGCGGTCCCTGCTCGGCTGCACCCGCTTCGGCTCGCCCGGCATCTTCGGGTACTCCGGCGGGTACGGCAGGTCGCCCAGGTCGTGGTCCCGCTCGTCGCGCGCCGCCAGCTCCAGCAGCCCCTCGAGGGACCCGGCCGGGACGTCCTCCGTGCCGGGCGCCGGAGACGTCCGGGCGACGAGCGGTGCGAACAGGTCGCCGACCTCCGCGAACCGGGCCGGCATCGTCGTCACGTCGAAGTCGTCGGGGTGCACGTCCGGCACCTCCTCCCAGCGCAGCGGCGCCGAGACCGTCGCCCGGCGGTTCGGGCGCACCGAGTACGCCGAGGCGATCGTGCGGTCCCGGGCCATCTGGTTGTAGTCGACGAAGATCGCCTCGCCGCGCTCCTCCTTCCACCACCGCGTGGTGACCTGGCCCGGCAGCCGCCGCTCCAGCTCCCGGCCCAGCGCGATGACGGCGCGGCGGCACTGCGTGAACGACCAGCGGGGCTCGATCGGCACGAAGATGTGGATGCCCCGCCCCCCGGACGTCTTCGGGAAGCCGGTCAGGCCGTGCTCGGCCAGCACCTCCCGCACGTGCGGCGCGACGCGGGCCGCGTCGTCGAACGAGGTGCCGGGCTGGGGGTCCAGGTCGATGCGCAGCTGGTCGGGCGCCTCGACGTCGGCCCGCGTCACCGGCCACGGGTGGAACGTCAGCGTGCCGAGGTTCGCCGCCCACGCGACGACCGCGAGCTCCGTCGGCGTCACCTCGTCGGCCGTCCGCCCGGACGGGAACGTGATCGTCGTCGACTCGACGTAGTCCGGCGCGCCCTGGGGGACGCGCTTCTGGAAGAACGCGTCGCCCCTGTTGTCCGCCCGGGTCGACAGCCGGGCGCCCTCGAACCACCCGCGCGGCCAGCGCTCGAGCGTCGTCGGGCGGTCGAGCAGCGCACCGAGGATGCCGTCGCCGACCGACACGAAGTACCGCACGACGTCCATCTTGGTCAGGCCGCGGTCGGGGAAGTACACCTTGTCCGGGTTCGAGACCCGCACGGTGCGCCCGCGCACCTCGATCTCCTCGGCCGGCACCTTCGAGGGGCTCATCCGCTCACGGTAGGGGCCGCCCCTGACACGCGCACCCCTGACGTGACCCGGCGTGAGCGCGCGGGTGCGGGGCGGGGTGCGGGGCGGTGCGCGGGTGGGGCCTGCGGTCGGCGGGCGGGCGGCCCGGCGGGCAGCGCCGCGACGGGTGCGGGGGAGGTCGTCAGGCGGCCGGCTCGTCGCCGCCGCGGGCGAGCGCCGCGTCCAGGTCCGCGAGGATCCGCCGGCACTCCTCGACGTCCCAGGGCGTGCCCGCGATCTCGAACTCGAACAGCACCGGCCGCCCGGACCTCGCGGCGATCTGGCGTGCGGCCATCTGGTAGTGCCGGCCGAAGTTCCGGTTGCCGGAGCCGATCACGCCGACCATCCGCCGCCGGTTCACCGGCGAGCGCAGGAACCGGCGCACCGCCTCGGGGATCGTGTCGTTCCGGTCGTTGCCCGTCTTGTACGACGGAGTCAGCAGCACCCATGGGCCGTCGGCCTCGCCCAGCCGGTGCTCGCGCTCCGACAGGTCGAACACCGGCCGTCCGAGCCGCTCCGCGAAGGACCGCACCAGCCCCGACTTGCTGGAGTAGAAGTACACCGGGGTCTGCCGCACGCTCACCCTCCCGACCCTCCCGCGCCCACCCCCGCCAGCCCGGAGGACCAAGGTCCCGCACCCCGCACCCGGCACCCGGCACCCCGCACCCGGCACCCCGCACCCGGCGCCCCGCACCCGAACCCGCACCCCGCCCGCTGCGGCCCCTCCCCGTCCGCCATCGCCACCCCACCTCTCCCCGTTCGGAGGCTCCGACCGTGATCGGAGGGAGGCGCGCGGGATCGGAGGTGTCCGGGGAGCCCTCCGATCCCGCGCCGGACTCTCCGTGGCCC
>NZ_JBCLVN010000032.1:0-31828 GCF_039548315.1 Cellulomonas olei | reverse complement strand
GAACCCGCACCCCGCCCGCTGCGGCCCCTCCCCGTCCGCCATCGCCACCCCACCTCTCCCCGTTCGGAGGCTCCGACCGTGATCGGAGGGAGGCGCGCGGGATCGGAGGTGTCCGGGGAGCCCTCCGATCCCGCGCCGGACTCTCCGTGGCCCGTCGGAGCCTCCGAACGGGGAGAGGGGTGCGGCCAACAGGGAGAGGGGTGTCGCCAACGGGGAGAGGGGGTGCGGGTGGGCGGGGACGGCGACGGCCGGGTACCCGCAGGGGTACCCGGCCGTCGTGGCGTCAGCGCGTGCGGGTCAGAGCTGGTCGCCCGTGCCGCTGGTCGACGGGGCGCTCGCGTCGGAGGCAGGTCCGGAGTCGCCGCGGGCCGCCGCGATCGACTCGTGCGCCGCCGCGACCACGGCGTCCGCCGTGATGCCGAACTCCTGGTACAGCGTCTCGTACGCCGCGGAGGCGCCGTAGTGCTCGAGCGAGACGGCGCGGCCGGCGTCGCCGAGGATCTTCCACCAGGACAGCGCGATGCCGGCCTCGACGGACACCCGCGCGCGGACGGACGACGGGAGGACCGACTCGCGGTAGGCCTCGTCCTGCTCGGCGAACCAGTCCAGCGACGGCGCGGAGACCACGCGGGTCGGGACGCCGGCGGCCTCGAGGGTCTCGCGGGCCGCGACGGCCAGCTGCACCTCGGAGCCGGTGCCGATGAGGATGACCTCCGGCGTGCCGGTGGAGGCCTCGAGCAGCGTGTACGCGCCGCGGGCGACGCCCTCGGCGGACGCGAAGCCCTCCTCGCCGCGGGGGAACGTCGGGACGTTCTGCCGGGTGAGGATGAGGGCGGCGGGGCCGTCGGTGCGCTCGAGGATCGCCTTCCACGCCTGCGCCGTCTCGTTGGCGTCGGCGGGGCGGACGACCGCGAGGCCCGGGATGGCCCGGACGGCGGTGAGGTGCTCGACCGGCTGGTGGGTCGGGCCGTCCTCGCCGAGGCCGATCGAGTCGTGCGTCCACACGTAGATCGCCGGCACGCCCATGAGCGACGCGAGGCGCACCGCGCCGCGCATGTAGTCGGAGAACGTGAAGAACGTCCCGCCGTACGCGCGCGTCAGGCCGTGCAGGGCGATGCCTGACAGGATCGCGCCCATGCCGTGCTCGCGGATGCCGAAGTGCAGCGTGCGGCCGTACTCGTTGCCGGCGAACTCGTGCGTGGACCGCTCGGCGGGGATGAAGGACGGCTCGCCCTTCATGGTGGTGTTGTTCGAGCCGGCGAGGTCGGCGGAGCCGCCCCAGAGCTCGGGCAGCACCGGCGCGAGGGCGGACAGCACCTCGCCGGAGGCGGCGCGGGTGGCGACGGCCTTGCCGGCGGGGAACGTCGGCAGCGCGTCGGCCCAGCCGGCGGGCAGCTTGCCGGCGCGCAGGCGCTCGAGCAGCTCGGCGCGCTCGGGGTTCGCCTCGCGCCAGGCGTCGAAGCCCTTGCTCCACTCGGCCTTGGCGGCGGCGCCGCGCTCGAGGGCCTTGCGGGTGTGCGCGATGACCTCGGGGGCGACGTCGAAGGTCTTGTCGGGGTCGAAGCCGAGGACCTCCTTGAGGCCGCGGACCTCGTCGGTGCCCAGCTTGGAGCCGTGCGAGCCGTGGGTGTTCTGCTTGGTCGGCGACGGCCAGGCGATGATCGTCCGCAGGCCGATGAACGACGGGCGGTCGGTGACGGCCTTGGCGGCCTCGATCGCGGCGTGCAGCGCGTCCACGTTCTCCGTGTACTCGCCGCCCTCGGTCCAGTCGACGAGCTGCACGTGCCAGCCGTACGCCTCGTACCGCTTGAGGACGTCCTCGGTGAACGCGATCTCGGTGTCGCCCTCGATCGAGATGTGGTTGTCGTCCCAGATCGCGATGAGGTTGCCGAGCTTCTGCGTGCCGGCGATGGACGACGCCTCGGAGGACACGCCCTCCTGCAGGTCGCCGTCGGAGCAGATCGTGTAGACGAAGTGGTCGAACGGGCTGGTGCCCGGGGCGGCCTCGGGGTCGAGCAGGCCGCGCTCGCGGCGGGCGGCCATCGCGAAGCCGACGGCGGACGAGATGCCCTGGCCGAGCGGCCCGGTGGTGATCTCGACGCCCTTCGTGTGCTTGTACTCGGGGTGCCCGGGGGTCTTGGAGCCCCACGTCCGCAGCGCCTCGATGTCCTCGAGCTCCAGGCCGAACCCGGCGAGGTAGAGCTGGATGTACTGCGTCAGCGACGAGTGCCCGGCCGAGAGGATGAACCGGTCCCGGCCCAGCCACTGGGGGTCCGCGGGGTCGTGCCGCATGACGTTCTGGTAGAGCAGGTAGGCCGCCGGGGCCAGGCTGATGGCCGTCCCGGGGTGGCCGTTGCCGACCTTCTCGACCGCGTCCGCCGCGAGCACGCGCACCGTGTCCACAGCCTTGTGGTCCAGCTCGGTCCAGCCGACCGACTGGGCGAGGGGAGCCTTCGCGTTCACCGCACCTCTTTTCCGCCCGGACCGGCGGCCCGGGGCATCGGGGGTTCAGGCCCGCCGGCCGCCGGCAGCGGCCGGTCACGGGCACCGGGTCCGAGCCTAGACTCCTGGGCGCATCGCGCAGGACACGGGCCGCGTGACGTCCGGTGAGCGGGACGGGTGGTCGACTGGCGGACAGCCGTCTCGTGCGTCGGACGGTTGACCTACTCTTGACCCGTGACCGACCCCCAGCCCTCGCTCGAGGCCCGCCGTGGCCTCGCGCGCCACGAGGTCCCCGACCCGCTGCGCAACGACGTCCGGATGCTCGGCGAGTTCCTCGGCCGCGTCATCCGGGAGTCCGGCGGCGACGACCTGTTCGACGACGTGGAGCGCGTGCGCTCCCTGACCATCCGGGCCCACGACGAGCAGGACCTGTCCGCGCTCGCCGAGGCCGAGGAGCTCGTCGCGTCGTTCAGCATCGAGCGCGCCCAGCAGGTGGCCCGCGCGTTCACCTGCTACTTCCACCTGGCGAACCTCGCCGAGGAGCACCACCGCGTCCGCGTGCTGCGCGACCGCGAGGCCGAGCTGCCCGCCGGTGAGCTCATGCAGGACGACTCCCTGCCCGCCGCCATCGACGCCCTGGCCCAGGAGGTCGGGCGCGACGAGGCGCTGCGCCGGCTCCAGGAGCTCGAGTTCCGCCCGGTGCTCACCGCGCACCCGACGGAGGCCCGGCGCCGCTCCGTGTCGCGGGCGATCCGCCGCATCTCGGACCTGCTGGCCGAGCGGGACGCGCTCGCCGCCGGCGGCACCTCCCGCGCGGAGAACGACCGCCGCGTGCTCGAGGAGATCGACACGCTGTGGCGCACGTCGCCGCTGCGGACGCAGAAGCCGACGGTGCTGGACGAGGTCCGCACCGTCATGAACATCTTCGACACCACGCTGTTCGAGACGTTCCCCACCGTGTACCGCCGGCTCGACGACTGGCTGAGCGGGGACGGCGCCGGGCGCCGGCAGCCCGCCGTGCGGCCGTTCGTGCGGCTCGGGTCGTGGATCGGCGGCGACCGCGACGGCAACCCGAACGTCACCGCCGAGGTGACGCGGGCCGCGGCGGCGCTCGCGAACGAGCACGTGCTCGGCGCGCTGGAGGAGTCCGCGCGGCGGATCTCCGGGAAGCTGACGCTCGACGCGACCGGCACGCCGGCCTCCGCGGAGCTCACCGCTCTCTGGCACCGGCAGCGCGACCTGTCCGAGGCGGCCGCCGCGAAGGCCGCGAACGAGGTCCGCGACCAGCCGCACCGCCGGGCGCTGCGGATGATCGCCGAGCGCATCGCGGCGACCCGGCGGCGCGACGCCGACCTGTCGTACGCCGGCCCGGAGGAGCTGCTCGCCGACCTCGACGTCGTGCAGCAGTCGCTCGTGGCCGCGGGTGCCGAGCGCGCCGCGTTCGGTGACCTGCAGCGCCTCGTGTGGCAGGTGCAGACCTTCGGGTTCCACCTGGCGGAGCTCGAGGTGCGGCAGCACTCGCAGGTGCACGCGGCGGCGCTCGCGGACATCGCCGAGCACGGCCTGGACGGCGAGCTGCAGCCCCGCACGGTCGAGGTGCTCGACACGTACCGCGCGATCGGGGCGGTGCAGCGCCGCTACGGCGTCGCGGCCGCGCGGCGGTACATCGTGTCGTTCACGCAGGCGCCCGAGCACCTGTCCGCCGTGTACGAGCTCGCGGAGCTCGTGTTCCCGGACCCGGCGACCCGGCCGGTCATCGACGCCGTCCCCCTGTTCGAGACGTTCGCGGACCTCGAGGCCAGCGTCGACATCCTCGAGGAGATGCTGACGCTGCCGGCCGTGCAGGCACGGCTCGCGCAGAACGGCCGGCACGTCGAGGTCATGCTCGGCTACTCCGACTCCTCGAAGGACGTCGGGCCCGTGGCGGCGACCCTCGCCCTCGACGTCGCGCAGAGCCGGATCGCCCAGTGGGGCCAGCGCCACGGGCTGCGGCTCACGCTGTTCCACGGCCGCGGCGGCGCGCTCGGGCGTGGTGGCGGCCCCGCGAACCGCGCGGTGCTCGCGCAGCCGCCGGGCTCCGTCGACGGCCGCTTCAAGCTCACCGAGCAGGGCGAGGTCATCTTCGCGCGCTACGGCAACCCGGTGATCGGCGAGCGGCACATCGAGCAGGTCGCCGCGGCCACCCTGCTGGCCGGTGCGCCGTCCACGGAGAAGCGCAACGCCGCCGCGACGGGGCGGTTCGCCGACCTGGCCGCCGCGCTGGACGCGTCGTCCCGCACGCGGTTCTACGAGCTGGTGCGCGCCCCCGGGTTCCCGCAGTGGTTCGCGCAGGTGACCCCGCTGGAGGAGATCGGGCTGCTGCCCATCGGCTCGCGCCCGGCCCGCCGCGGCCTGTCCGTCGAGTCGCTGGACGACCTCCGGGCCATCCCGTGGGTGTTCTCCTGGTCGCAGGCGCGGACGAACCTCGCCGGCTGGTTCGGCCTCGGGACGGCGCTGCAGTCCGTCGGTGACCTCGCGGAGCTGCAGGCGGCGTACGACGAGTGGCCGCTGTTCAGCACGATGATCGACAACGTCGAGATGTCCCTGGCCAAGACGGACGAGCGGCTCGCCGAGCGCTACCTGGCCCTCGGCGACCGCGACGACCTGGCGGGCCTCGTGCTCGAGGAGATGGCGCTGACCCGGCACTGGGTGCTCGCCATCACCGGGTCGGACAGCATCCTCGCCCGCCGGCGGATCCTCGGCCGGGCCGTGCAGCTGCGCAGCCCGTACGTCGACGCGCTGTCCCTGCTGCAGCTGCGGGCCCTGCGGGCGCTGCGGACCGGCGAGTCGGAGGACCACGTCGAGGACAACAAGCGGCTGCTGCTGCTCACCGTGAACGGCGTCGCCGCCGGCCTCCAGAACACGGGCTGACCGCCGCGCGGCCCAGCGGCACGTGAACGGCCCGGCACCTCCTCCGTGGGGTGCCGGGCCGTTCACGCGTGGGGCGTGGCGGGTTCCCTTCCCGGGCGTTCGGATCCGTTCGGGCGGATACGCCGGGCGTGTCGGTACGTTCGGATCCGAACGGGCGGGCGGTGCCGGGGCGTGGCCGTGGCCGGGATGCCCAGTCGGGCGTTCGGATCCGTTCCGGCGGACACGCCGGGCGTGTCGGTACGTTCGGATCCGAACGGGTGCCAGAGGGGCGGTGGCCGGGGTCAGGACCAGAGGCGGGAGGTCGCCAGGCGGGCGCCCTCGACCAGGGCCTCGAGCTTCGCCCACGCGATCTGGTGGTGGATGCGCCCGCCCAGTCCGCAGTCGGTGGCCGCGACGACGTTCTCCCGCCCGACGAGCCGCGCGAACCGCTCGATGCGGTCGGCGACGACCTCGGGGTGCTCCACGACGTTGGTGGCGTGGGAGACGACGCCCGGGAGGATGAGCTTGCCCTCGGGCAGCGCCACGTCCTCCCAGACGCGCCACTCGTGCTCGTGCCGGACGTTGCCCGCCTCGAACGAGTACGCGCCGGCGTCGACCTTGAGCATCGTGGACACGATGTCGGCCATCGGCAGGTCCGTGGTGTGCGGCCCGTGCCAGGAGCCCCAGCACAGGTGGTAGCGGATGCGGTCCTGCGGGAGGCCGCGCAGGGCGTGGTTGAGGGCCTCGACGTTGCGCTCGGTGAAGCGCACGTAGTCCTCGACCGTCGGCTCGGGGGTGATCTGGTCCCAGTTCTCCGCCATCGACGGGTCGTCGATCTGCAGCACCAGGCCGGCGTCGATGATCGCGACGTACTCCTCGCGCAGCGCGTCGGCGAGCGCCCAGACGTACTCCTCGTCCGTGGCGTAGTAGCCGTTGGCCATGCGGGCCGCCGACCCGGGCGCGATCGAGGTCACGAAGCCCTCGCGGGCGCCGGTGGCGTCGAGCGCCGAGCGCAGGTTCGCGACGTCCTGCGCCACCGCCGCCTGACCCGTGTACGACAGCGGGGCGACGGCGGTCGGGAACGGCTTCGGCGAGCCGCCGTGGAACACGCCGCTGGTCGGGTCGGCGTAGGCCTCCTCGAACCGGGCGCGGTCGCGGCGGCGGGCGAAGCCGGTCACCCGGACGTCGCCCGGGCCGGACTGCACGTCGGCGAACAGCCACTCGGCGCCGCTGCGCAGCTCCAGGCCGCCCAGGCGCTGGAACGAGTACGACCACCAGGCGCCGTAGTCGATCGGGCTGCTCATCGACTTGCCGAACTCGCCGTCACCGGGGACGTCGATCCCGATCTCGACCTGGCGCCGGACCAGGTCGGTGACCGCCGCGGAGAGCAGCTCCTCGTAGCCGGCCGGGTCCTCGCCGGCCTCGCGCGCGGCGTTGGCGGCGATGAGCTCCGGGGTGCGGGGCAGGCTGCCGGCGTGGCTGGTCAGGACGTGGTCGGTGCTGCGGATCATCGGGTCTCCCGGCTGGGCAGGTGGGTCGTCGTCATCGTGGCACAGCGCCGCGCGCCGCCTCGGGGCCGGTCCACCCCCCGGTCACAGCCGGGGCAGCACCAGCTCGCGCACCTGCTTGCGCAGGACCTTGCCGAGCATCGACCGCGGGGTGTCCTCGATCGCGACCACCCGCGCCGGCACCTTGTACGCCGCGAGGTGCTCCCGGCAGTACGCCCGCAGCGCGGCCTCGTCCAGGGTGGCGCCCGGCTCGAGCTCGACGGCCGCCACGACCATCTCCCCGCCCCGTTCCAGCGGCTTGCCGATCACCGCGGCGTCCGCGACGGTCGGGTGCCCGCGCAGCACCGCCTCGACCTCGGACGGCGAGACGTTGAAGCCGCCGGTGATGATGAGCTCCTTCGCCCGGTCGACGATGGTGGTGAAGCCGTCCGCGTCGACCGTGACGATGTCGCCGGTCCGCAGCCACCCGCCCGGCAGCAGCGTCGCCGCGGTCTCGTCGGGGTTGTTCCAGTAGCCCGCGAACACCTGCGGCCCGTGCAGCAGCAGCTCCCCGGGTCCGCCCTGCGGCACGTCGACGTCGGGGTGCTCGGGGTCGACGACCCGCATCCGCGTCGACGGGAACGGGATGCCGATGGTGCCCGCACGCCGGGACGGGTGGAACGGGTTGCCGAGCGCGACGGGGGAGGACTCCGTCATGCCGTAGCCCTCCACGAGCAGGCCTCCGGACATCGACTCCCAGAGCTCGACGGTCGCGTCGGGCAGGTTCATCGCGCCGGAGATGCAGAACCGGCACGACGCGAGCGAGACGCCGCGCTCCTTGGCGGCCATCGCGGTGCGCTCGTAGATCGGCGGGACCGCGCAGTAGACGGTCGCGGGCGACTTCTTCATCGCGTCCAGCACCAGGCCGGTGTCGAACTTCGGGAACAGGACGATCAGCGCCTGCTTGCGGATGCCGTAGGTGAGGTACAGCGTCATGCCGAACGCGTGGAACATCGGCAGGATCGCGTAGAACACCTCCTTGCGGTACTCGGCGCCGTGCATCCACGCCTCGCCCTGCAGCGCGTTGGCGTACAGGTTGAGGTGGGTCAGCATCGCCCCCTTGGGGCGGCCCGTGGTGCCGGAGGTGTACTGGATGGCGGCGAGGTCGGCCACACCGGGACGCGGGTGGTCCGCGGCGAGCCGGCCGTGACCCAGCAGGTCCTCCCACGGGATCGTCCCGGGGGCCGGCGCGGTCAGGGACCGCCGCGTGGCGCGCAGGCTCGGGACGGGCAGCGCGAGCGCCGCCCGCTTCACCGCGGGGAAGGCGCGCAGCAGGTTCACGGAGACGATGTGGTCGAGCTCGACGTCCGGCGGGAACGCGCGGAGCTGCTCGACGGCCTTGTCCCACGCGATGACGACCCGGGCCTGGTGGTCCTCGAACTGGTGGCGCAGCTCCCGCGAGGTGTACAGCGGGTTGTGCTCGACGACGACCGCGCCGAGCCGCAGCACGGCGTAGAACGCGACGACGTGCTGCGGGCAGTTCGGCAGCAGCAGCGCGACGCGGTCCCGGGCGCGGACCCCGAGCCGGCGCAGGCCCTCCGCGGCGCGCTCGACCTGCTCACCGAGCTCGGCGTAGCTGGTGCGGCGCCCGAAGAACTCCAGCGCGGGGTGGTCGCCGCCCTCGGCGACGGAGCGCTCGAGCATGGCGACGAGGGACTCCGTCGGCAGCTCGATGTCGGCGGGCACGCCGGGCTGGTAGTGCGCGACCCAGGGGCGGTCGTCGGTCGAGGTCATGGGCGCCATTGTGGCCGCCCGGCGGGCCGCCCGGGGGCGGAACGCGCGGCGCCGCGGCGGGCGCCGGTCAGCCCAGGCGGGGCGTGGGCAGGGGCACGCGGCGCGCGAGGTCCCGCAGCACGTGCAGCAGGATCCGGTTGAACGCGACCGGGGCGTGGCTGTTGACGTCGTGGCCGGCGCCCGGCACCACCCACAGCCGCGCGCCCGGGTTCGCCCCGAGGTAGCGGCGGGCGCCGAACCGCAGCGGGTCCCGCGAGCCGTTGACGAGCCAGACCGGCAGCGCCAGGCGGCGCAGGTCCCGCAGCGGGGAGTAGCCGTGCAGCGCGGCGAGCATGTCCGTGACGACGTGCCACGTGCCGCCGCCGAGACCCAGCGCGGGGACCAGCCGGCGGGAGGCGCGGCGGTAGGCCCGCAGCGGCTTGCCCTTGAGGTCGGTGGAGCAGCCCGCGAGCAGGACGCCGGCGAGGCGGTCCTCGTGCTCGCCGGCGTACGCCAGCGCCATGTAGCCGCCGAGCGACAGCCCGACCAGCAGCGGCGGGGAGTCGCAGGAGCGCACGGCGTCGTCGATCGCCGCGAGCCCGCCCTCGAACGTGAACCGCTCGGCGGAGCGGCTGCCGTGGCCCGGCAGGTCGATGGCGACGGTCGCGTGGCCGCCGTGCGTCAGCGCCCGGACCTGGTCCTCCCAGATCGCGGAGGACGTCCGGGTGCCGTGCACGAGGACGATCGGGTGCGGTGAGCTGGACATGCGCCCTTTCCGAGCGGGAGCGCGCGGCGTGGCCGGCGGGGGAGAGCCGCGGCACGGCGCCGCGGGGCGTACCCACGGTAACCGCCGAACCTGGGCGCCGCCTGGGACGCCCCCGCCTTCACCCGGGTGAGCCCCGGCCGTCGGACGGCGCCGTGCCCGCGGGCCGTCCGCCGGGTCCCGCGCCGAGGAGGCCGCGCCGGTGGGCGACCGCCACCGCCTCCGCGCGCCCGCCCGCCCCGAGCTTCGCGAGCACCCGGGAGACGTGCACGGAGACGGTCTTGCCGCTGATGTAGAGGCGCTCGCCGATCTGGCGGTTGCTCAGCCCCTCGGCGACGAGCGCGAGCACCTCCGCCTCGCGGGCGGTGAGCACGTCGCCGCCCGCGGTCGCCACACCCGGCAGGTCGAGCCGCGCCCGGCGGGCCAGGTCGGCCAGCGCGGTGGCGAGCGGCGCGGCGCCCATCGCCCGGGCGTCCGCCAGCGCCGCGGCGGCCTGGACCCGGGCTCCGTCGCGGTCCCCGGAGGCGACCAGGGCCTCCGCCCAGCGCCACCGGGTGCGTGCGTGCTCGTACCGGTAGCCGTAGTCGAACGCCTCCGTGGCGCGCCGCCAGGTCTCGGGGTCGGCGGCGCCGGTGAGCCGCGCGTGCTCCGCATGGGCCCGGGCGAGCCACGCCCGGCCCTCCGGGCCGAGCTGCCCCCCGCGGGGCCGGCCGCGGTCGGCGGTGACGACGGCGCGGTTCAGCAGCCGGGCGCCCGTCTCGAGGCGCGGCGCCGGGTCGCGGCCGGCGAGCCGGTCGGCCGCCGCCTGGTCCGCCAGCGCCGCGATCCCCAGCGCGGACAGCCAGATGCCGCCGAGGAAGTAGTCGGACCAGACCCGGCCGATCTCGTCGAGCAGCTCGTGCGCGAGGGCCACCGCCTCGTCCAGGCGGCCGGACCACGTCAGGGCGTCGACCGAGCAGCCGCCCGCGATGAGCGTGATCATCGTGTCGCCGTGGGGCCCGCGCAGCAGCTCCAGGCTCCGCCCGGCCGCGTCGGCGTCGCCCCGCGCGACCGCGGCGTACGTCTGCACGCCGGCCACGACCGCGGCGGCGCGCGGCGGTCCCGGGTCGGAGGAGGCGGGCGGCGGCGTCAGGTCGCCCCGGGCGTAGCGCACGATGTCCTGCAGCAGGCGCAGCTCGACGCCGTACGGCCCCCAGGTGAGGCCCGCGGACGCTGCGCGGTCGAGCCCCGCCGAGATGATCGCGGCCGCCTCGTCGAGCGCCCCCGCGTAGTACCTGTTCGCCCCGAGGTTGTAGGTGCACCGCAGCTCGGTCGTGACGTCCCCGGCGTCCCGCGCGCGCCGCAGGGCCTCGCCCAGCAGGTCGGCGGCGCGCGTGGCGTCGTCCACCACGAGCATCGCCAGCGAGATGAGGGCGTCCGCCTCGGCGTCGCGCGCCCCCGCCGCGCGCGCCTCCTCGACCGCGGCGCTCGCGGCGGACTCGGCCTGCTCGTCCAGGTCGGAGTTCAGCGCGGCGCGGGCGTGCGTCGCGAGCGCCCAGGCGCGGTCGGCGTCCGGCGTGCCGCCGGGGTCCAGGCCGGCCAGGGCGCGGTCGGTCTCGCGCAGGGCCTCGTCCACGCGCTCGGCACCCAGCAGGTGCCGGGCCAGTGTGGTGCGCAGCGCGGCCACGCGCCGGGCGGTGGCGCGGTCCCGCGGGGCGGGGGAGCCGTCGACCTCCGCGACCGCCTCCCGTGCCATCTGCACGGCGCGCTCCGCCAGACCGGCCCGGCCTCCCGCCGCGGCCGCCGCGAGCAGCACGTCGACCCGCTCCTCGCCGAGGTCGTCCGCGGCGGTGGGCACGCCCGGCCAGAGCCGCAGGACGGTCTCGAGGTGGCGCAGCTCCTCGGCGGGGGCCAGGACGCGACCGGCCTCCCGCGCGGCCTCCCGGGAAGCGACGAGCGCGAGCCGCTGGTCGTGCGAGAGCAGGGCGTGGTGCGCGCGCTCGGCCGCCGTCGCCAGCGCCGGGTCGGCCCCGGCCGCCTGCAGGTAGTCGCGGTGCAGGGAGACCTGCTCGCCGGGCAGCAGGTCCGTGTAGACGGCCTCGGCGAGCAGCGCGTGCCGGAACGCGATCCGGCCGTCCTCGCTGCCGAGCACGTGGTGGGCGACGGCGTCCCGCAGCGTCGCGTCGAACGCCGCGTGCTGCTCCGGCCCGGCGCCGGGGCCGGTCACGACCGCGCGCAGCAGCGGCTCCGCCACGCGCCGTCCCGCGGCGGACGCGGCCCGCACCAGCCGCTGGACCTGCGGGTCGAGCTGCTCGAGCCGCGCGCGCAGCACGTCGGCGAGCGTGCCGGGCAGGTCCGTCGGCGCCCGGAGCAGCTCCTCGGCGAAGTACGCGTTGCCCTCCGAGCGCAGCACCACGCGCCGCAGCGTCTCCTCCGGGACGGGCCGGCCGGCGAGCGCGGTCGTGAACGCGCGCAGCTCGTCGGGCGTGAACGGGGGCAGGTCGACGCGCTCGACGCGGGGGTGCCGCCCGAGCTCGGCGAGCACCGGGCGCAGCGGGTGCCGGCGGTGCAGGTCGTCCGCGCGGTACGACCCGACGACCAGCACCGGCTCGGTCCGCAGCCGGGCGACGAGGTACCGCAGCAGGTCGCGGCTCGACGCGTCCGCCCAGTGCAGGTCCTCCAGCACGAGCACCAGCGGCGCGCCGGGACGTCCCGCCGCCGACAGCACCGCGGCCACGCCGTCGAACAGCTGGAGCCGCTCCGCCTGCTCGTCGCCGCCGACCGGCTCCGCGGGGTCGGACGACCCGGCGGGCAGCAGGCGGCGCAGGGCGGGCCGGGACGCCACCGCGGCGGCGACCTCGGCGGGGCCGTCCGTGACGAGCTGCAGCAGGGCGTCCGCGAACGGCAGGTACGGCAGCCCGATCTCGCCCAGGTCCACGCAGTGCGCGACGACGACGGTGGCGCCCTCCGTCGTGGCGAGCTGCGCGGTGTGGCCGAGCAGCCGCGTCTTGCCGACCCCCGCGTCCGCCCCGAGCAGCACGAGGCCCGGCTCGCCCGACGCCGCCCGGCGCACGGCCGCGAGCAGCGTCGCGACCTGCTCGCCGCGCGCGACGAACGGGGCCGTCGACCGTGTCATGCGGTCGATGGTCGCAGGTGCCACCGACAGCCGACGAGGGTCCGCGCGGACCTCCGCCGCGGCCGACGCCGGCGCCGGCGCCACGCCGGTCAGCGCCGCCGCCGGCGCCAGCGCCACCCCAGGTCCGCGCCCCGCACGGCGGCGCGCACCACCTCCTGCCGGTAGGCCACCTCGGCGTCCAGCGCCGGTCCCCACACCGTGTCCATGTCCTCGCCCTCCGCGCGTCGTGCCGGCCGGTCCCCCGGTGGTCCTGCCGGCACCTCCTACCGTGGTGCTGAGGGCCGGTCCGGCGGATCGGGCGACCGCCCCGACCTCGGCGGCTCCCGCCGCGGGCCCCGCCCTGAGGCGGTGCTGAGGTGGTCCTGAGGCGGTGCTGAGGTGCCCGGACGTGCGAGGCTCGGGGCCATGACGACGCCCACCGGCCCCGCCGCCACGACCCCGTCCGACACCCCGCGGGACGTCCTCGCGGAGGTCTTCGACGCCGTGCTGCTCGACATGGACGGGACGCTGATCTCCTCCACGCGGTCCGTCGAGCGGTGCTGGCTGCGCCTCGCGCAGGAGTTCGGGATGCCGACCGACGACCTCAGCCCGTTCGGGTTCCACGGGGTGCCGGCGCGCGACATCGTCGACCTGCTGCTGCCGGACACCCCGGCGGAGGTCCGGGCGACCGCGCTCGACCGCGTGGTGGAGCTGGAGGTCGCGGACACCGAGGGGATCGAGGAGCTGCCGGGCGCCGGCGACGCCCTGACGCTGCTCGGGGCGGCGGGCAGGGCCGCCCTCGTGACGTCGTGCGGGCGGCGGCTCGCGGCCGCGCGGGTCGGCGCCGTCGGCCTCGCGGTGCCGTCCGCGGTCGTCACGGCCGACGACGTCGCGCGCGGCAAGCCCGACCCGGAGCCGTACCTGGCCGGTGCCGCGCTGCTGGGGGCGGACCCGCGGCGGTGCCTCGTCGTCGAGGACGCCGCGTCCGGCGTGGCCGCGGGGCGCGCCGCGGGGGCCGCGACGCTCGGACTGCGCACCACGGAGCCCGACGGTCCCGCCGGCGCCGACCTCGTGGTGGCCGACCTCGCGGCGGTGCGGTTCTCCGTCGAGGAGGACGGCGTCCGGGTGCGCCTGCGCTGATCGTCAGGGTGCGGTTCAGGGTCGGGCCAGGGTCCGCCCCGGATGTGCCGCACGCCCCTGCCCGGCACCGTAGGAGGTGTCGCGACGGCGACACCCGAGACGACAGGAGTGACTGACGATGACCGGCATCTACGAGGCGATGTGGCGCAACGGCCTGGTGCGCCCGCTCGACGGCCGCGTGCTCGGCGGCGTGTGCAGCGGGCTCGCGCGACGGTTCGGCATGGACGCGTGGCCCATGCGGTGGCTGTTCGTGATCGTGCTGATCGTGCTGCCCGGGAGCCCGCTGCTGATCTACCCGCTGCTGTGGATCTTCATGCCGGGTGAGGACTGGGTGGCCCGGACGCACGGCCCCTCGGCCTACGACGCGGCCTTCCCCGGCTCGCGACCGGTGCAGCAGCCGCCGTACCCGCCGTACCAGGCGCAGCAGCCCTCCGCGGCGCAGCCCGACGCCGGTCGGCCGTACCCGCCCGCCCCGGGTCAGGGCCCGCAGGACCCGGCCGCCGGTCCGCGCTGACCGACCGGTCCGCCGCCGGGGGGGCTCAGCCCAGCACCTCGACCTCCACCTCCCAGGCGAGGTCGTCGAGCACCTCGGCGGCGTGGGCGCGGGCGACCCGGACCGCGGTCTCGAGGTCGGGCGCCTCGCCCCGCAGGTCGAACGTGACGCGGCCGCCGGTGAACGCCGGCGGCGCGTCGTCGCGCAGCGCACCGAGGGCGTCCGCCATGCCGGCGCGCGTCTCGTCGTCCGGCACGTCGGGGACGGTCAGGTGGGCGACGTAGTCGGGCATGCCCTCATCGTGCCGGACACCACCGACAGCCGACGGGACCGCCCTCAGGCCTCCGTCCGGGGGACCCGGCGCGGGTCGGGAGGGCGGACGGCCGCCGCCGACCCGGGGACGCCGATGGCCGCGACCACGGCACCCGCGGCCATGAGCACCGCGCACGCCCGCATGGCGACGGGGTGGGCACCGGCCAGCACCGTCGGGTCGGACAGCCCCGCCCCGACCCCGGCGACGAGCGGCAGCACGGCCACCGCGAGCAGGCCCGCGACTCGCGCGACGGCGTTGTTCGTGGCCGACGCGACGCCGGCGAGGTGGTCGGGCGCCGCGCCCAGGGCGGTGGCGGTCAGGGGCGCGACGGTGAGCACCAGACCCGCGCCGACCACGACGACCCCGGGCAGCACGCCCGCGACGTACCCGGTGCCCGGCCCGATCCCGGCGAGCAGCAGCGCACCCGCCCCGGCGAGCAGCGGCCCGGCGGTCATGGGGATGCGGGGACCGATCCGGGCGCCCAGGGCCCCGCCGCGCGCGGAGAGCAGCAGCATCAGCAGCGTGGACGGCAGCGCCGCGACGCCCGCCGCGAGCGGTGACCAGCCGACGACCACCTGCAGCGTCACCGGCAGGAAGAAGAAGATCCCGGTCAGCGCGGCGTACACGAGCAGCGTCGCCAGGTTCACGGCGGCGAACGGTCGCCAGCGGAACAGCCGCAGCGGGAGCGCGGCGTGGTCGGAGCGGGCCTCGGCGGCCACGAAGGCGCCCAGCGCCAGGACGCCGGCGACCCCGACGGCGGCCACCGTGGCGTCGGCCCGGCCGCGCTCCGACCAGGCCGTCAGCGACCACGTCAGCGCCCCGAGGCTCGTCCCGGCGAGGACGGTCCCGAGCCAGTCCAGGCGGCGCGGCGCCTCGGGGTCCGACGACTCCGGCACCCACCGCAGCGCGACGACGACGACCAGCGCGGCGAGCGGGATGTTGATCCCGAACACCCAGCGCCAGCCCGCCTGCTCGACGATCCAGCCGCCGAGGAACGGGGCGATCGCGCCGGCCGCGCCCGACAGGCCCGACCACGCCCCGATCGCGCGGGCCCGGTCCTGCTCCGCGAACGAGCCCTGCAGGATCGCCAGCGACCCGGGGGTGAGCAGGGCACCGCCGACGCCCTGCAGCGCCCGCGCGGCGACGAGCAGCCCCACGGTCGGCGCGAGCGCGCAGAGCACCGACGCGCCGGCGAACGCCACCGTCCCGACGAGGAACAGCCGCCGGCGGCCGAACCGGTCGCCCAGCGAGCCGCCGAGCAGCAGCAGCGCGGCGAGCGTCAGCGCGTAGCCGTTGACGGTCCACTGCAGGCCCGCGGTGGTGGCGCCCAGGTCGTCCGCGATGGTGGGCAGCGCGATCCCGACGATCGTCCCGTCGAGGAACACCAGCGCGGACCCGAGCACCGTGGCGAGCAGCGTCCCGCGCCCCGCGGCCGTGCCCAGCGTCATCCCGGACGTGCTCGCGCCCCCCGCCATCCGCGCTCCTCCCGGCCGCTCCGCGCCCTGCGACCGTACGTCCGCCCGCCCCCCGGAGGAAGCCCCCGGCCGGCCCGGGCGACCCGCCCGGTGCGTCCACGGTGTGGCGTTCGCGCAGCGGAGCGGCGCCGCGTCGGGCACAGTAGGCGGGTGGGTGACGTCAGGGACCTCCGTTCGGCGCCGGGAGCGAGGCGTGCGGACGCACGCGCGGAGCACGACGAGCTCGTCCTCGACGCCCGGCGCTCCGCCCCCCGCGCGGCGCGGCACTGGATCATGCACCGGGTCGCCGCCTCGGGCGTGCAGGGCTCCGCGAACCAGGTGATCGAGCTGCTGACGGGCGAGGTCGTCGCGAACGCCGTCGTGCACGGGCCGGAGCACGGCCGGGTGCGCGTCGCGGTCCGGATCGACCACCGCGGTGTGCGCGTGTCGGTGAGCGACGAGAGCCCCGCCCCTCCGCAGGTGCAGCACCCCGCGCCGACCGCGGTCTCCGGGCGCGGCATGGCGCTCGTGGAGGCGCTGTCACGGACGTGGGGCGTCGACCTGCACGACGGCGAGGGCAAGACGGTCTGGTTCGTCGTCGACCCCGAGGCCGACTGAGTCGACCGCGCGTCCGGTCCGGGCGTCAGCGACGGCCGAGCGCCAGGTCGACCACGAGGGCCCGGTGGTCCGACATCCCCGTGTCGACGGCGACCGGCTCGCTCGACGGCTCCACCGGCCCGTCGAGCAGCACGTGGTCGATCTGCCGGTCCGGGACCTCGACCGGGAACGTGTCCACGCGGCCCACGGAGCGCCAGCCCGTGACCCGCTGCGGCACCGAGCCCTCCAGGTTGAGGTCGCCGACGACGGCGAGCGGACGCGGCAGCGCTCGGCAGGCCCGCACGAGGTGCCGGAGCTGCACGACGTTCCACCCCGTGATGAAGGTGAGGTGGGTCGCCACCACGGTCACGGGGCCCGCGGGCGTCTCGACCCGCGCGGCGAGCGCCGCCCGCTGCTCGTCCTGCACGAGGGACGGCCGCCGCGTCCCCCGGTGCACCATCGGCACGCGCCGGCGCAGCGTCGGCAGCGTCAGGACCCGCCACGACGAGACCGGGTGCCGGCTGAGCAGCGCGATGCCGTAGGCGGCGATCGCCGGCTGGTCCTCGCCGGTCGCGGCGGTCCAGGTGCCGGGGTGGCCGTGGAGCGTCGCGACGAACCGGTGCTCGCCGGCGCCCATCGCCTCGGCGGCGACGGCCGTGAGGTCCGCCTGGTGGGAGCGCGGCTGGTCCCGGTCGACCTCCTGGAGCGCCAGGACGTCGGCGTCCAGGCCGCGCACCGCTCCGGCGAACCGGTCGAGGTCGACCCTGCCGTCGCTGAGGCCGCGCCCGTGCAGGATGTTGAAGGTCGCGAGTCGCACGATCCGATTGTCCCCGTCGGCCTGCGGCTGCGCCCGTCGTCGTGTACACACGTCGCCATGAGCGACGCAACGCCGGGAGCCGGCGCGCCGGGTGCCGAGGTCCAGGCGGGCGCCGCCGCGCCGGACGACCCGCGGGCGGCCCTGCAGGACGCGCTGCGCATGACGGCCGTCGCCCTCGAGGACGCCGGGATCCCGTTCGCGCTGGTCGGCGGGTACGCGGCCTGGGCGCGCGGCGCGCCGGAGCCGAGCCACGACGCCGACTTCGCGGTGACGCAGGAGGACGTGCCCCGGGCCCAGGAGGCGATCGCGGCCGCCGGGCTGGACGTCCGCGAGCCCGCCGAGAACTGGCTGTTCAAGGCGTACCACCGCGGTGCCCTCGTCGACGTGCTCTACCGCATGGTGGGGGAGCCGATCACCCGGGAGATGCTGGCCCGCAGCGACACCATGGAGGTGCTCGCCGTGCGCATGCCGGTGCTCGACGCGACGGACATCATCTCCGCGAAGATGCGGGTGCTCGGGGAGCACTACTGCGACTTCACCCGGATGATCGCGATGGTCCGGGCGCTCCGCGAGCAGGTCGACTGGCACCGCGTCCGCCGGGAGACCGCCGAGACGCCGTACGGGCGCGCGTTCCTGCTGCTGGTGCACGAGCTCGGGATCTCCCCGGTCGGCCCGGAGCCGCGCTGAGGAACCGGTCGGCGAGCCGGTGCAAGACGCGTGCGCGTCGCGACACAGTAGGGTCACCGGCCCGTCCCAGGCGCCGGCCGACCACCCGAGGGGATCGCGTGCACAGCCGCCAGCAGCCTACCGCCGGGCCGACCGCCGACGCCTCCGACGCGCGCCCGCCCGGGGCGCCGTCGCCCGGGGGTGCCGCGACGCCCGCCGGCACCGGTCCCGGGCTCCCCGCGGACGCAGGCGCGGACGGCGGCGTGCCGCCGGGGGCCGCCCGGGGGGACGCGTGGTTCGACGACCTGTTCCGCGCGCATGCCCGGGCGGTGCACCGCTACCTGCTGCGCCGTGGCGCCGGGGAGGACGCCGAGGACCTCGCGGCCGACGTGCTCACCGTGGCCTGGCGGCGCCGTGACGAGCTGCCGGAGGGCATGGAGCTCGCGTGGCTGTACCGCACGGCCGGGTTCGTGCTGGCGAACCACCGGCGCAAGGGCCGCCCGGTCCCGGTCGCGGAGGTGCCGGACGAGCCGGACCCGGCGGACCCCGCGGTGCACGCCGTGCGGGACGAGCGGGTCCGCGAGGCGCTCGGCCGGCTGAGCGCGCGGGACCGGCAGGTGCTGCTGCTCACGGCGTGGGAGGGCGTGACGGGGGACGACCTGGCGCTCGTGCTCGGCGTCTCGCGGGGCGGTGCCGACGCGGCGCTCTCCCGGGCGCGGTCCCGGCTGCGCGAGGTGTGGGCCGCCGACTGACCCGGCCCGGCGGGTCGCCGACCCGTCGGGTGCAAGCGCGGGCGCGCCCGCCACACACACGGGATGGACGCGCCCCGGCCGGACGCCGCGGGCGCCAGCGACCAGGAGGCCGACGTGGACGACCAGCAGCACCCCCACCCGCAGCCCGGGGACGCCGGGGACGACGAGGCGTTCGCGCGGCTGCGTGCCGCGGACCCCGCGGCGGACGCGCGGCTCGACGCCGGCGCCCTGCGCGCCGAGGTCGCGCGCCGCACGGCGGGTGACGGGGCGGCGCCGCGCGACGGGGCCGCCGTGCCCCCGGACGGCGCGACGATGACCACGCTGGCGGGACGGCGCCGCAGCCGGTGGCTGCAGGTCGCGGCGGTGGGGGTGGGCGCGGCCCTGCTGGCCGGTGGCGGCGGCTACGCGATCGGCGCGGCCGGCGACGGCGGGGACGACCTGGCCGGGACCGCCGGCCCGATCGTGCTCGGGCAGGGCGGGGCGACCGGGCTCTCCGGCGCCGCCGACGGCCCGGAGACGGCCGCGGGCGCGGACGCCATGCGGATCGCCCCCGGGTTCGGCAGCGGGCGCGCGGAGTTCACCGCCCAGGGCCTGCCGGACGACGCCGGCACCGCCCACGCCTGGGCCCTGGACGCGGCGTCGGTGTTCTCGGCCGAGACGGTCGCGCGGGTCGCGGCGGCGCTGGGCGTGACCGGCGAGCCCCGCCTGCAGTGGGGGGCGTGGACGGTCGGACCGGACGACGGCAGCGGGCCGAGCGTGTCCCTCCAGCCGGACGGCACCGCGAGCGTCAGCTACTACGACCCGACCCGCGACCCGTGGGCGTGCACGGCGTCCGCCGCCGACGAGCCGGGCCTGCCCGAGGCGGGCGGCGGCACGGACGGCGCCGAGGGCACCGACAGCACCGAGGGCACCGACGGCGCCGCGCCGGCCCCCGGCGACGTCGCGACCATCGAGCCCGGCCTCGTCGACCCGGGCGTGCCGGTCGACCCGTCGGCGTCGTGCGACCCCGCCGCGGGCGGCGACGCGCCGACGGGTGACGCGGCGGTCGCGGCGGCGCGCGACCTGCTGGCCGAGCTGGGCGTGGACCCGGACGGGTTCGTGTACGAGGTCGCGGACGCGGGCACCCCGCGGGCCAGCACGGTGCTCGCGGACCAGGTCGTCGACGGGCAGCGCACGGGCCTGGCCTGGAACCTCACGCTGGTCGACGGCGGCGTGCAGTCGCTGTACGGGGGGCTCGCGCCGCTCGTGGACCTCGGGGAGTACCCGGTGGTCGGCGCGGCGACGGCCGCGGCCCGGCTCGAGGACCCGCGGTTCGGCGGCGGCTGGGGCGGCGTGATGCCGCTCGCCCGCGCCGAGGCCTCGGACGACGCGGCGGTGACGGCGGACCCGTCCGCCGACCCGACGGTGCCGCCCACCGCGACGCCGGGTGCGGCCATCGCCTGGCCGGTGCAGCACGTGACCCTGACCGGCGCCCGCCTGGGCGTGACGGTGCTGTACCAGCCGGACGGCGCCGCGCTGCTGGTCCCGGCGTACGAGCTCACGGACACGGACGGCGGCACGTGGAGCGTCGTGGCCGTCGCGGAGGAGCAGCTCGACTTCGCCGGGTGACGTCGGGCGCCGGGGAGCCGGCGCAGGACGACCCGGTGGCCGGCCGCGGAGGGGCGGCCGGGAGGGAACGGGCGGGGCGGGCCGGAGGGGGCCCGCCCCGCCCGTCGCGTCCGCGGGGGAGGTCGCGCCCGGAGGTCGTGGCGGGGCTCGCGGGGAGCGCCTGCGGTTGCCGTCCGGCGCCGGGCGCGCGACCGTCGGGACATGGGCCGACGACACCGCGCAGGCGACCACCACCACGACCGGCACCACGCGCGCCACGGGCGGGTCGGCGCGACCGACCCGACCGTCGCGCTCCCCGCGGGCGGTCGCGCGCGACGCAGGGGCACGCGGGACGCCCGCCGGACGGCGTCCGGCACCCGGGCGGGCCTGCTGCTGCGCGCTGCGGTCCTCGGCGTCGCCGCCGGCAGCCGGGCGTCGCTCGCCGTCGCCGCGCCGGCGCTCGCGGACCCCGGCTCGCGGGGCGTGACGCGCCTGCTGGCCCGGGCGGGCGTGGCCGTCGAGCTCGTCGGGGACAAGCTGCCGAGCACGCCGAGCCGGCTGCTGCCCCCGGGGCCCCAGAGCCGCGCGGTCGCGGCGGCGCTCGGCGGCGCGGCCCTCGCCCGGCAGCGCGGCCGGTCCGTCTGGCTCCCGGCGGCGACCGCGGCGCTGTGGTCGACGGCGGGCACGTGGGGCGGAGCGGCGTGGCGCACGTGGGCGGCGCAGCGGGGCCCGGACTGGCGGGGCGCGCTCGCGGAGGACGCGGTCGCCGTCACCCTGGCCCGGCTGGCCGCCCGGCGCTGAGCCCTGACGGGCCGGGTCCGGAGCGCAGGCGGCTCACCCGCGCGGGCCACGCTGCTGGTGCCCCGGCGCGCGACCGGCGAGACTGCCGCCGTGCCCGTCTCCCGGCGGCACCGCCCGCCCAGGCCCCGGAGGACCGATGACCAGCCGACCCGGCTCGCTGATGCTGCTCGACTCGGCGTCGCTCTACTTCCGTGCGTTCTACGGGGTCCCCGACTCGGTGACCGCCCCGGACGGCACCCCCGTGAACGCGGTGCGGGGGCTGCTCGACATGATCGCGCGGCTGGTGACGGACCACCGGCCGGAGCGCCTGGTGGCGTGCTGGGACGAGGACTGGCGCCCGGCGTTCCGCGTCGCGGCCATCCCGTCGTACAAGGCGCACCGGGCGGTCGGCGGCGCGCAGGCCGCGGCGGAGGCGGCCGAGGGGGGCGTCGCGGTCGCGGAGGAGGTACCGGACGCGCTCGCGCCGCAGGTGCCGGTGATCGCGGAGGTGCTGGCGGCCCTGGGCATCGCGCGGGCGGGTGCCGAGGGCTACGAGGCCGACGACGTGATCGGCACGCTCACCGCGCGCGAGGTCGCGTCGGGCTCCGGCGCGCCCGTGCTGGTCGTGACGGGGGACCGGGACCTGTTCCAGCTCGTCGACGACGACGCCGGCGTCCGCGTGCTGTACACGGTCCGCGGCATCAAGGACGTCGAGGTGGTGGACGCGGCCCGGCTGCACGAGCGGTACGCCGTCGCCACCGGCGCGGCCTACGCGGACATGGCGGTGCTGCGCGGCGACCCGAGCGACGGGCTGCCGGGCGTCCCCGGGATCGGGGAGAAGACCGCGGCGGCGCTGCTCGCCCGGTACGGCGACCTGCCGTCGGTGCTCGCCGCGCGGGACGCCGCGGACGCCGGGCTGACGGCCGCCCAGCGCCGCCGGCTGGTCGACGCCGACGCGTACCTCGCGGTCGCGCCCGGCGTCGTGCGGGTGGCGTCCGACGCCCCGGTGCGGCTGGCCGGCGGTGCGGCGGACCCGGAGCGCTTCACGCTGCCGCGCGGGCCCGTCGACGGCGAGGCGCTCGTCGACCTCACGGCGCGGTGGGGGCTCGAGTCGAGCGTGCGCCGGGTGCTGACCGCGCTCGCGCAGCGCTGACGGCCGGCGCCCGCAGGCCCGCGCAGGTCCGCACAGCTCCGCACAGCTCCGCGTCGGGCGTGAGAGAGGGGGTCACCGCCCCCCGGTGACCCCCTCCGCGCGGCCGGTTCCCCCGAGCCGCCGCGCCGCGGCCGGCCGGCCCTGGATCACCCCGGACCGTCCGGCCGCCCCCCGGTCCCGGGCGGCGCGGCACCCCTCCGTGCCGCACCGCCCGGCGGGCGCGTCCCCCTCAGCGCACCCGGAGCACCCCCACGGTCAGCGTCGGGCCGTAGCCGCCGTCCCCGGTGTACAGGGCGGTCACGGTGGTGGTCCGCGTGACCTTCGGCAGGGTGAACGTCGCCGAGCCGTCGGTCAGCGACACGGTGCCCACGGGCCGCAGGCCGGCGAGCAGGGTCACCTTGCCCCCGGGCACCGGGCCGTCCGTCACGCCGGTCACCGTCACCGTGACGTCCGGCGTGGCCCCGCGCGAGACCGTCCAGGACGCCGTGCTCAGCGCGATGCGGGGCGTGACGGCGGTGACCCGGTACGACTTCTGCGCCTGCGAGCCCTGCACGTCCGCGCTGCCGGCGTACACGGCCGTCAGGGTGTGCGACCCCGCGCGCAGGTCCCGCGGCAGCTCGACCGTCGCGGTGGCCGACGTGCCGTCGCCCGGCGCGAGCTCGGCGGTGCCGAGGACGGTGCCGCGCTCGCGGACCTCCACGGTGCCGGCCGGGACGGCGCCCTGGCCCGTGACGGTCACGGTCGCCGTGACGGGGGAGCCGTAGCGGCCGGAGGAGGCGGAGAGCGCCAGCTTCGTGCTCGAGCCGGCCTTCTTGACCTGCACCACCACCGGGTCGGACGTGGAGGCCGCCCAGGCGCCGCTGTCGGGCGCGTACACCGCCGTGAGGCTGTGCCGGCCGCCGCCCAGCCGGGCGGTCGCCGTGGCCGTGCCGTCCGCGACCGGGGCGGTGGCGACCTCCGTGTCCCCGTCGCGGAACGAGACCGTGCCCGTGGCCTGCGCCGGGGCGACCGTGGCGGTGAGCGTGAGGTCCTTGCCCACCCGCGCCGGCCCCGAGACGTCGAGCGTCGTGCTGGTCGCCGTGGCCTCCGGGACCGCGACGTCCAGCACCTGCGCGCGGGTGGTCGGGTCCGCGTTGTGGCTGTGGAGCACCAGCAGGCGGTCCGCCGGGGCGCCCGTCGTCGTGGACCGGTGCACCGTGACCTCCGTGCCGTCCGCGGCGACCGACCACAGGGTGTCCGGGACGCCGGAGTCGAACCAGTACGGCGGGTCGAACGGGTCGACGGTGAACGCGTCGGCGGCGTCGACCTGGCCGCTGGGGTCCGCGGCGTAGTCGGAGGCCGTCCACACGGTCACCGACGGGGTCGCCCCCGGCTCCAGGCCGAGCGCCGCGATGCTCACCGGCGCCACCAGCACCGAGTTGTCGAACACCGTGGTGTCGACGTCGCCGAACGCCCCGTTGACGCCCTGGAGGTCCACCAGGTCGCCGCTCGCGAGGTCGAACGTCGCGGCCACCGTGACGTCCGTCGCCGCGCTGAGCTTGCGGACGACGGTCTGCGCGTCCGCGGTCCCGTCGGCGTCGAGGTCCCAGTCGACCACCGGCAGCACGGCCTGGCCGAGCGTGGCCCAGTCGCCGTCCACCGCGATGCCGATGCCCAGGTAGCCGTCGGCCGGGTCGCCGCCGGCCGCGGCGTGCTGCGGCGCCGTGGAGGTCCAGCCGACCCAGCGCAGGTCGCCCGACGCGGTCGCCGACTCCGAGGTGATGAAGCCGGGGACGTCCTCGAGCTTCGGGCTCGTCGCGCCCAGCGTGAGCGGGGCGACCAGCGACGTCCAGCCGCCCGAGTCCACGCCGCGGCCGGAGAGCGTCAGCGGCGCCGTGGTCGCGCCCGCGTCCGGGAAGGACACGTCCGCGGCGGTCAGCTCCGAGACGAGCCGGGGCGCGGCCTGGACCGGCACCCGCAGCTGCGTGTCACCCGCCGTCAGGACGAGGCGCCCCGAGAGCGCCGCCACGTACTCGCGGGGCACGCCGCCCTGGGACGTCGCGGACGTCGGGTCGATCTCCCGCTCGAGCGTGGCCGGGTCGGCGGTCAGCGTGAGGGTCACCAGCCGCTGCTGGCCCGCCGGGACGGTGACGCTCGCCGGCGAGGTCGTGATGGTCGCGCCCCCGGTGGTGGTCGCCGCCTGGAACGCGGTGCTGTACGTGACGGCCGCGTCGCCCGTGTTCTGCACCGTCACGGTCTTGCGGAGCGTGACGGGCTCGGCGCCGACGTCGACGACGCCGAAGGTCACGGACACCTGGTCGGGGTCCTCCGAGCCGTACGCCAGCACGGTGTCGGCCACCGCGGCGCGGGCGTCCACCCGGCCGGACCCGACGCGCTGCGGCCCGTACGCGGTGCCGGTCTGGCCGGCCCCGGTCCACACGTCGTGCGTGGCGGTGTTCATGACGGCCGCCTTGACCTGCGCGGGCGTCCACCCCGGCTGCGTCGCCCGGACGAGCGCCGCGATGCCGGCGACGTGCGGCGAGGCCATCGAGGTGCCGGACAGCGAGTGGGAGGCGTTCCCGGTCCCGGAGGCGGCCGAGAAGATCAGCGTGCCCGGGGCCGCGACGTCGGGCTTGACGATCCCGAGCGAGCCGTGGGCGCCGCGCGACGACCCGGGGTTCAGCGCGTCGCCGACCTCGTCGGCCACGACGGACGCCGCCAGGGACGGGCCGATGTGCGCGGTGACGCCGCCGGCCTGGATCGCGGGCAGCAGCGCGTCCGTCGACGAGGCCGTGAGCTGCGCGCCGGGGATCGTCGCGTTGCCGGCGATGCCGGCGGAGAACACGGTCGACTCGGTGCCGATCAGCACGCCCGCCGCGCCCGCGGCCTCGGCGTTGTTCCACCGCGCGCCGGAGCCGCACGCCCGGGTGGCGTCGTCGTCGTCCCACCACAGCCAGACGATGTTCCCGGCGACCTGCTCCGCGTACTCGTCCAGCGGGGTGCAGCCGTCGACGCCGTCGCCCAGGTACACCACGGGTGCGGTGACGTCCTCGGTCCCCGTGTAGGAGATCGAGTTCTGCGCGGACCAGGTGCGCACGAGCGAGGCGTCGGGCGCCGCGGTGACCTCGACGCCGTCGTAGGTCTGCGGGCTGCCGACGGAGTTCGCGACGGTCAGGCCGGAGGCCGCCGAGCCGGGGGAGCCGCCGACGTCCGTGATGTCGCCGGAGTTCCCCGCGGACAGCACCGCCAGGGTGCCGAGGTCGGAGAGCCGGTCGATGAGCAGGTTGTCGGGGTCGTCCGACGGGGTCGCGGAGGCGCCGAGCGACAGGTTCACGACGTCCAGGTGGTCGCTGTAGTCGCCGTCGCCGTCGGGGTCGGCCGCCCAGTCGAGGGCGAGCCCCGTCAGGTCGGTCGAGCCGCCGATGTCCCCGAACACCTTGAGGGCGTACAGGCCGGCGCCGGGCGCGGACCCCGGCCCGACCTCCCAGCCGGACAGGTCGGTCAGCGACGCGTAGTCGCCGCGGAACGTGGTGCCGTCGGGCTGCACGCCGTAGCCGGCCGCGGTGCCCGCCACGTGGGTGCCGTGCCCCGAGTTGTCCGAGGTGTACGGGCTGTCGATCGGGTTCTCGTCCGGCGTCGGCGTCAGGGTCGCGCCGGGCAGCTCGGACGCGGGGTCGGCGTCGTACAGCGGGCCCGCGAAGTCGTGACCGCCCAGGTACTTGGCCGGGTCGAACAGGCCGTCGGGCACGGGCTGCGTGCCGTCGGTGCCGTACGCGGTGGCGTACGCCTCGGCCGTCCCCGGGCCGCCGAACGCGGCGTGGGTGTAGTCGAGGCCGGTGTCGATGACGCCGATCCGGACGCCCTCACCGGTCTCGCCGGTGTCCTGCCACACCTGCAGGGCGCGCGTGAAGGCGTCGGTGGAGGAGTTGTCCGGGGTCTTGGTCGTCACGCGGTAGACGGCCACGACGTCGTCGGAGGACGCGAGCTCGCGGACGCGGGCGGCGTCGCCGGTGACGAGCGTGCCGGACACCAGGTTGGAGAGCGTCGCGATGCGTGTCGGCTCCGGGGTGGCGGCCCGGGCGCCGGGCGCCTGCTCGTCCGGCACGACGGCCTCGGCCACCTGCTCGACCTGCGCCGTCGCCTCCTGCACGGCGGCGGCGTCGCCGCCGTCCTCGGCCACGTCGAGCCCGGAGGGGGTGTCGAGCTGCACGAACGCGGTGACGGTGCCCTCGGCGCCGACCAGGCCGGGCGCGACCTTGTCCGCCACCGCTCCGAGGACCTCGTCGGGGGCGATCGGGCCCCCCGCGTCCGCGGCGAGGGTGCCGGGGGAGGCGGGCGCGGGTGGCGCTGCGGCCCGGTCCAGCGGCAGGCCCGCGGCGGAGGCGGCGCCGCCCGCGCCCAGGGTCGTGGTGGCGGCGAGCGCCAGGACGGTCAGCGAGGCACGGAGCGAGCGACGCGGCATGGGAGTCCGTTCTTCGGCGGGAAGGCAGCGTGCACCGCGTCATGACTCGCCGTCACGACCCGGGATGACTCGGCTCACCGTACAAACTTCTGGGCGATTCGTCACGGTTTCCTCACAGATCGGCTCGATGAGCGAGGCTCGCGGCGCCATGTGGGTGCGTGACCTGCACCACACGCGACCTGCGGCGACTCCCGCCGCGCGGCGCTGCGGCGCGCGGCGTGACCGGCGACGACACGCGCGGAACGTCCTTCGATGTGTGGATCGTGTGAAGCCCCGGGGGCCCGATCGTCACCGCATCTCCGCGAACTGGGCGCGGCCCGCCCCAACGGCGCCGAGGTCCGCTGCTTAGCCTCGTCGTCCGTGAGTCAGAGCATGCCCGCGGCGCGGAGCACCTCCCGCGGCCGGCATGCCGCCCCGCGCGGTGCCGCGGGACCGGCCGCCCCCGCGGCACGCACGCCCACCCGCCCCGGACGGGAGGTGGGCGTCGCCACGCCCACCGGCCGGTCCGACGCCGCGCCCGTCGCCCCCGCGACGGAACCGTCCGCGTCGACCCCGACGACCCCGATCGAAGGCGCAGCAACCCCACCCGTGACGTCCGCCCCCTCCAGCCCCTCCCGCTCCTCCCTCCCCTCCGCCGCCGGCAGCACCCCCGCCGTGCCCCCGGTCCGGGACGCCGCTCCCGCCGGCCGCCGCGCCGCGGCACCCGGTGGACGACGCGCCGCCGCCCAGCAGGGCACGCGCGGCGCCCACCGCGCCGACGGCCGGCCCTCGGTGCGCACGCCTGCCCGCGGCGTCGCCGTGCCGGCCACCCTCGCGTCCGCCGACCTGCCCCCGAACCGCGCGGAGCGGCGTCGCCGTCGCGTCCCGCGCCGGTCGTCGACCCGTGTGGCGCAGGGCGCCGTCGCGCTCGGGCTGGCCCTGGGCGTCGGCGGCTTCGCGATCGCGCCGGTCGGCGCCGACCGCGGTGTGCTCGGCGCCCGCGAGGCCCGCCCGCTCGACGCGGCGGACGCCACGCCGAGCGCGCCCGCCGCGGCAGCGCCGGACCCGGAGACGGTCCAGGAGCGCGGCGCCGCGGTGGTGCTCGCGAGCACCGTCGCGCAGGACGCCGACAACGCACGGGCCGACGCCGCGGCCGCCGCCGTCCCCGCGGACGCCGTGGCGGAGCTCAGCACCGCGGTCGCGGAGCTCGACACGCTGATCGCCACGACCCAGGCCGAGCAGCCGGCGATCGCCGCGCTCGCCCCCGCGCAGGCGCCCGCCCCCGTGCTGTCCGGCTCGGCGCTCTCCGACGCGGTGGCGGACGCTGCCGCGGACTCCGCGGCCGACGCCGCAGCGGACGAGGGGGCGACGACGACCTCGGGCACGGTCGGCGCACCCGACCCGTCCCCGACGGCGACCGGCGGGACGGGCGACGACGCGACGACCGAGGCGCAGCCGGAGGACCCGGCCACCGCGCGCATCACGGCCGCCGTCGAGCGCGTCAGCACCCTCACCGCCGAGCTCCAGGTCGTCACCCAGCGCACGCAGGAGGCCGCGGCGGCCGCCGCGGAGGCCGCCCGCAAGGAGGCCCAGCGGACGTCGCTCGACTCCTACGCGAACGGCCAGATCCCGTCCTCCGCGCTGTGCGAGCTCGGCTTCGCGCCGGGCCAGCAGCTCCGGTGCGACGCCGCCGAGGCCCTCGAGCAGCTCGACGTCGCCTTCACGGCCGCCTTCGGCACCCACCTGGTCATCACCGACTCCTACCGGTCCTACGGCCAGCAGGTGGCGTGCCGGCAGCAGAAGGGCAGCCTCTGCGCGACGCCCGGCACCTCGAACCACGGCACCGGCACCGCGGTGGACCTCGGGGGCGACGCGTACGCGTTCGGCACCGACCAGCACGACTGGATGCTGGCGCACGCCGAGGAGTACGGCTGGACGCTCCCGGACTGGGCCCGCATCGGCGGCTCCAAGCCCGAGCCGTGGCACTGGGAGTACGTCGGCTGACGCACGCGGGTGCGGGCCCCGCGCGGCGGACCTACCGTGAGCAGCGCGGCGGCCGCCCGGCTGCCGGACCCCACCCGTGAGGAGCACCCACATGCCCACGCGCACCGCACGCACCGCCTGGAACGGCACCCTCAACGAGGGCGGCGGTCAGGTGGAGCTGAGCAGCTCGAAGGTCGGCACCTACGACGTGTCGTTCCCGAAGCGCGCGGCCGACGAGGCCGGAGGCACCACGAGCCCCGAGGAGCTCATCGCCGCGGCGCACTCCTCCTGCTACGCGATGCAGCTGTCCGCCCTCATCGGCGAGGCCGGCGGCACGCCGGAGTCGCTCGAGGTCACGGCGGACGTCACGCTCGGCCCGGACCCGGCGGGCGGCTTCCGCATCAGCGGGATCGCCCTGCGCGTGCGCGGCGAGGTCTCCGGGCTCGACGAGGCCGGCTTCCTCCGGGCCGCGCAGGACGCCAAGGCCACCTGCCCGGTCAGCAAGGCGCTCACCGGCACGGAGATCACGCTCGACGCCGCGCTCGACTGAGCCCCGGCTCGACGCCCCCCGTCCCGCGCGTCCGCCCGGGGCCGGGGGCGTCGCCGCGCCGGCGGGGGACCTGAGTCCCATGAGGAGAGGCTTGCCTCACCTCTACCGTCGGCGGCATGGACCTCGCGCACTGGCCGACCGGCACCGACGCCCGCGTGCTCGCCGTCGACGTCGACGCGACCGCGCAGCTGCGCGTCGGGGAGCTCGGCCTGCGGCCGGGCGCGGTGGTGCGGGTGACCCACCGCGCCGCGTTCGGCGGGCGCGTCGTGGCGATCGGCGCGCAGCGGTTCGCCGTGGACGCGGCCACCTGCGCCCGCGTGCGCGTCTCGGACCTCGCCGGCGGTGACGCCGCGTGAGCTGCCACGAGCCGGCACCCGGCGCGTCGGCCACCGCCACGCTGGGCGCCCGCACCGCCACGGTCGTGCTCGTCGGCAACCCGAACGTCGGCAAGTCGACGTTGTTCAACGCCCTGACCGGCGCCCGCCAGACCGTCACGAACGCCCCCGGCACCACCGTCGAGCTGCAGGTCGGCGCCTGGCGGCTCCCCGCCGACGCGGACGGCGCGCGGGCGCGGGTGCGCCTGGTCGACCTGCCGGGCACCTACAGCCTGCTGGCCCGGTCGCCCGACGAGCGCGTCACCGCCGACGCCGTCGCGGGGCGCGGGTCGGTCGGCACGCCCGACCTGGCCGTCCTGCTCGTGGACGCCACCGCGCTCGGTCGCTCCCTCTACCTCGTGGCCCAGGCGGCGCGCGCGGGCAGCCGGCTGCTCGTCGTCGTCACCATGTCCGACGTGGCCGCCGCCCGCGGCCTGCACGTCGACACCGCGCGGCTCGCCGACGTCCTGGGCGTCCCCGTGGTCGCGGTCGACCCGCGCGCCGGGCGCGGGCTGGCCGACCTGGGCGCGTCGGTGCGGGACGCGCTCGCCGGCGGGGTGCCGGCCGTGCGGGGGATCGAGCCCGCGGCGCCGGGGGCCGAGCCCGCCGACGCCGCCGGGCCCGACGCCGCAGGGGTCGCCGACGCGACGGACGGCCCGCTCGCCGACGCCGCGACGGACGGCCCGCTCGCCGACGCGTCGGCGCTGCTCGACTGGGCCGACGCGGTGCAGCGCGAGCTCGCGGACGGCGCCCCCACCGTGCCGGTCGTGCGGACGCTGTCGGACCGCGTCGACCGGCTGCTCCTGGACCCGTGGTGCGGGATCCCGGTGTTCCTCGCCGTGATGTGGGCGATGTTCCAGCTCGCGACCACGGTGGCCGGCCCGCTCATCGACGGCGTCGACGGCCTCGTCAACGGGCTGCTCGCCGACTGGGTCCGCGGCTGGCTGCCCGGGCCGCCGTGGGTCGAGGGGCTGCTGGTCGACGGCGTGCTCGCGGGCGTCGGCACCGTGCTGTCGTTCGCGCCCCTGATGGCCCTGGTGTTCCTGGCGCTCGCGCTGCTCGAGGACTCGGGCTACCTGGCCCGCGCGGCGTTCGTGGCGGACCGGGCGATGCGCGCCATCGGCCTGGACGGCCGGGCGATGCTGCCGCTCGTCGTCGGGTTCGGCTGCAACCTGCCCGCGCTGTCCGCCACCCGCGGCCTGCCCGACGCCCGCAGCCGCCTCCTCACCGGGCTGCTCGTGCCGTACACCTCGTGCCCCGCGCGCCTGACGGTGTACATCCTGATCGCGGGGATCTTCTTCCCGGACCGCGCCGGCACCGTCATCTTCGCGATGTACGTGGCGAGCATCGCCCTGGTGGTGCTCGGGGGACTCGCGCTGCGCCGCACGCTGTTCCGGGACCTGCGCCGCGAGCCGCTCGTCCTGGCGCTGCCCGCCTACCAGCGGCCCCGCGTCCGCGCGCTGCTGCTGTCGGCCTGGTCGCGCGTGGCCTCGTTCGTGACGAAGGCGGGGCGGATCATCGTCGCGACCCTCGCGGTGGTGTGGCTGCTCATGGCGGTGCCGGTCACCGGGCACCACGCCGTCGGCGACGTCCCGGTGGGGGACAGCCTGTACGGCCGCACCGCGGAGGCCGTCGCGCCGGTGTTCGCTCCGGCCGGGTTCGACGACTGGCACATGTCCGCGGCCCTCGCCACCGGCTTCGTCGCCAAGGAGGTCGTCGTCGGCTCGTTCGCGCAGACCTACGCCGTGGAGGAGCCCGACGACCCGGCGCACGCCGGCGACCTCGGCGCCCGCATCCGCGCGACGTTCGAGCAGGCGTCCGGGGGCCACGGTGCCGCCGCCGCGGTCGCGTTCCTCGTCTTCGTGCTCGCGTACACGCCGTGCCTCGCGACGGTCGGCGAGCAGCGCCGGCTGTTCGGCACCCGCTGGACGGCCGGCGCGGTCGGCGTGCAGCTCGCGGTCGCGTGGGTGCTCGCGGTCGCGGTGTTCCAGGTGGGGAGGCTGCTGTGAGCGTGCTGGAGGACGTCGTCGCCCAGGTCCGCGCCGGCGTGCGGCCCGGCCTCGCCGCTGCCCGCCTCGGCATCGACCCGGGCGTGGCGGAGGCCGCGCTCGACCACGCCGTGCGGCTCGGGGTCGTGACGCCCGCGACGGCGCTCGAGCTGGGGTGCTCCGGGTGCGGAACCGTGCAGCGGACGGCCCCGGCCTGCGGTGGGTGCCCGCTCGCGCGTCGCTGAACCGGCGACCGCGGGGGCGCCGGGTGCGGTCCGCGCGCCGCCGCGCGCCGCCCGCGCGCCGCGCCGCC
>NZ_JBCLVN010000031.1:0-23650 GCF_039548315.1 Cellulomonas olei | reverse complement strand
CGCCGCCCGGCGGACCCCACGGGCGGGGGGCCTCCCACCCGGGCGGTGCGGCCGGCGGGGCTGCGAACGGGTCGGCGGGTCGCGGCGCGGCGGCCGCGGGGGCGTCACCGGCCGGCGAGGTCCCCGGCGGGCCGGGCACCGGTCCCGGCCCGCTCCGCGGCGGCTCCGGCTGCTGCTCCCCCACCTGCGGGTCCTCTCCGTAGGGCGCGGGCCGGTCGCGCGCGTCGCGGTGCTCGTCGTGCGCGGTCACGGCAGGTGCACGGCGGTCGTGAGCGTGTCCCAGCCGCGGGTCAGGCGGGCGGGCAGCCCGGTGTCGAACTCCCCGCCGGGGAACTGGGCGACGACCGCCGAGACGTCCGGGCCCGTGCCGGCGGCGACGACCTCGACCACGGTGTCGCCGGACTGCCAGGCGGCGTGCCACGGGGCGGTGGACAGCACGTAGACCGTGCGGCCGGCGACGTCGAGCCGGTCCGCGGCGGTCAGGACGCCGGTGTCGAGCTGGCCGTGCTGCTCGGTGACGACCACGTCGCCGGCCGGCCCGGACAGCGCGACCTCGAGCGTGCTGCCGCCGTCACGCTCGCGCACCGAGGTCACCGCCCAGCCGTCCGGGACCTCGGTCGGGCAGGTCCAGCCCTGCGCCCGCATCCAGTCGAGGTACTCCTGCGTGGTGGCGCCCGCGACCGGCTCGCGCGGTGCGGCCACCGTGACCGCGGCGGGCGCTCCCGCGTCCCCGAGCATCGCCATGGCGTCGCGGGAGGCGGTCACGGGGGCGACGTCGGGGCGGTCGCCGAGCAGGAACAGGCCGACGGCCACCATGCCCAGCCCCGTGAGGGACCCGACAGCGGCGCGGAACCGCCGGCGGCCCTGCCCGGTGCCGGCGCCGAGGACGCCGCGCCCGCCGAGCACGCCGCCGGCGCCGAGCACCTCGCCGCCGAGCACCCGGCCCGCGGCGGCGCGCTGACCGACCACGGCGCGGGTGCCGAGGACCTCGCCACCGAGCACGCCGCGGCCCGCACCGAGCAGCCCCGCGAGCCCGGTCACCGCCGGGGACGGGCGGGAGGCACCGGCGGGCGGGACGAACGGGTCCATCCGTCGCGGGGTGGCGGAGGCGGCGTCGCGGCGCGGGTCCGCGGTCCCCGGGCAGCCGAGCGCGAGCAGCCGGGCGGTCAGGTCCCCTGCCGGGCGGACGTCGTCGGCGTCGGAGAGCACGCGGCGGGCGGCCCGGGCGGCGGCGAGGTCGGCCGCGCAGCGCGGGCAGCCGGCGACGTGCGCCAGCGCGCGCTCGGTGGCCGCCGGGCCGAGCTGCCCGTCGACCAGGGCGCTGACCCGGTCCCCGAGGTGGCCGCTCATCGCGCCCCCGCGGGTGCGGTCACGGACTCCCCGGCGGTCTGGCGCCCGGGCAGGTCACGCCCGTCCCGGGCCGCGCCCTCGGGCGTCCGCTGCTCACGCGGCGCGCGGTGCTCCAGGGACACCCGGAGCCGGGCGCGCGCCCGGTGGATCCGCGAGCGCACCGTGCCGAGCTTGATGCCCAGGGTCACCGCGATCTCCTCGTACGACAGCCCCTCGATGTCGCACAGCACCACCGCCGCCCGGTACTCCGGGGGCAGCTCGTCGAGCGCGCGCTGGACGTCGACATCGAGGTTGTCGTGCTCGAACGCCCGCTCGGGGCCCCCGTCGGTGGTCGGGTACCGGTCGCTGTCCTCGCCCATCGCGTCCATGCGGATGCGCTGCCGGCGGCGCGCCTGGTCGAGGAACAGGTTGGTGGTGATGCGGTGCAGCCAGCCCTCGAACGTGCCGGGGGTGTAGGTCGACAGCGACCGGAACACCCGCACGAACACCTCCTGCGTGAGGTCCTCGGCGTCGTGCCGGTTGCCGGTCAGCCGGTAGGCGAGGCGGTACACGCGCGCGGAGTGCTCGCGGACGATCGCCTCCCAGGTCGGGGGCTGCCAGTCCGTCTCGGGCACCGAGGTCGCCATCCAGGTCCTTCGTCTCAGGAGCCGCGGGCGCGGCGCGTGCCCAGTGTCCCAGGGCGCGGGTCCCCGTGCGAACCGGTTCCCCTCCTGCTCACGCACAACGCGCACACACCCTGCACCGTTCCCGCGGTTCCCCGGCGGACGGACGGCGTCCCGGGCCCCGCCGCCCCCGCGCGTCGCCGACGGGCGCCCCGTCCGGGCGACGGTCGCCCACTAGGCTGGCCTGCGTCGACACCCGCCGCTCTCGAACCGTCCGCAGGAGGACACCATCGCCACCGACAAGGCTGCCAGCTGGGTCTACGCGGAGGGCTTCGTGCCCGAGGACGACACCCTGCTGCGCGCCCGGGACCGCGCGGGTCAGCTCGGCTGCACGCCGGTGGCCCCCGGCACGGGTGCCGCGCTGACGGTCCTCGCCGCCGCGGCGCGCGCCCGCGCGGTCGTCGAGGTCGGGACCGGGGCGGGCGTGAGCGGCCTGCACCTGCTGCGCGGCATGCCCGGCGACGGCGTGCTGACCACCATCGACGTCGAGGTGGAGCACCAGCGCGCCGCCAAGACGGCGTTCGCGGAGGAGGGCGTGCGCCCGGCGCGCACCCGCACCATCTCGGGCCGGGCGCTCGACGTCCTGCCCCGCCTGACCGACGGCGCCTACGACCTCGTGCTCGTCGACGCGGACATCGAGAACTACCCCGCCTACGTGGAGCAGGCGGTGCGGCTGCTGCGCCCGGGCGGCGTGCTCGCCGTCGACGACGCGCTCTGGCACGACCGGGTCGCCGACCCGGCGCGGCGTGACGAGGCCACGACGATCGTCCGGGAGACCGGCCGGCGCGTGCGCGAGGACGAGCGGCTGCTCCCCGCGCTGCTGCCGGTCGGCGACGGGCTGCTGGTCGCCGTCCGCCGCTGACCGTCCCGGCCCGGACCCCGCACGGCGCCCGGGCCGACCGGTCACCCGGGCCGGCCCGGGTACCGGGTCAGCGCAGCGCGGCGAGGTACCGCAGCAGCAGCCGGGCGCCGAAGCCCGTCGCCCCCTCGGTCACCTCGTGCTTGTCCGCCGTCGACCGCGCCGGGCCGGCGATGTCGAGGTGGGCCCAGGTGCGGGCGCCGACGAACTCGCGCAGGAACAGCGCGGCGGTGATGGAGCCGCCGCCCTGCTTCGGGTCGATCGGCACGTGCCGCAGGTCGGCCACCGTCGATCGCACCGCGTCGGCGTAGTCCTCGACGAGCGGCATGGACCACACGGGCTCGCCCGACTCGGCGGCGGCGGTCTCGATCGCCCCGGCGAGGCGCGGGTCGGTGGCGTAGAGCGCGGCGTGCTGCTTGCCGAGCCCCAGGCTGGCCGCCCCCGTCAGCGTCGCGACGTCGAGCAGCACGTCCGGGTCGAGCGTCGCGTCCGCCCACGCGAGCGCGTCGCCGAGCACCAGGCGGCCCTCGGCGTCGGTGTTCGCGATCTCGACGGTGCGTCCGCCCCACAGGGTGAGGACGTCCCCCGGTCGGTACGACGCGGCGCCGACGTGGTTCTCCGCGAGCGGCAGGACGGCGGTGACGCGGTGCGGGACGCCCGCGGCAGCCGCGCCGAGCACGGTGGCGAGCGCGACCGCGGCGCCGGCCATGTCCGTCTTCATCGGGACCATCGACTCGCGCGGCTTGATCGAGAGCCCGCCGGTGTCGTACGTGATGCCCTTGCCGACCACCACGACGTGCCGGGTGCGCCGGGAGCCGCCCCCGGCGGGCGGCTCGTACGCGACGGTCACGAGCCGCGGGGTCGACGCCGAGCCGGACCCGACGGCGAGGATGCCGCCGAACCCCTGCGCGGCCAGCTCCCGGGGGCCGAGGACGTCGACGCGCAGGCCGGCCGCGCGGGCCAGCGCGGAGGCGCGGTCCGCCATCCAGGCCGGGTCCTTGATGCTGGACGGGGTGTTCGCGAGGTCGCGCACGAGCCAGGTCGCGGTCGCGCCGCGCACCGCCTCGTCCAGTGCGGCCTGGGCGCGGACGCCGTCGCGGCCGACCACCACCAGCTCGGAGGCGGGCGCCTCGCTCGCCGGGGCGGGCGCGCCGATGCGCTGCACCCGGTAGGCGGCCAGCAGGTAGCCCTCCGCGAACGCCCGCACGGCCCGCGGGCCGTCGACCCCGGGCTCGGTCGCCACGGTCGTCAGCACGCGCCGCAGCCCGCGCGTCGCACGCGCCAGCGCGGCACCGGCGCGCCGCAGCTCGTCGGGGGTGCCGCCGCCGACGCCCACGAGGACGAGGCGGCGCGGCAGACCGTCCCAGGGCAGGGCCGCGCCGGCCCGGCCGACCGGGCGCGGGAGGAGCAGGGTCCACGCCTCGCCGGGCGCGCCGGTCAGCCCGGCCCGCTCGGCGACCTCGGCGAGGTCGATGCCGTAGCGGGCGGCGGCGTCGGCGGTGCCGCGGCCCGGCTGGAGGTCGGTGTCGTCCGGCGCGGGCGGGGCGACCGGGACGGCCACCGCGTCGACGTCCGCCTCCAGCAGGAGCGCGGAGGACGCGAGCGAACCGCCCACCAGGCCGACCGCCGGCACCGGGCGGCCGATGCGCACCTCGGGGTGCGTCACGGAACGTGCCACGACGGAGCGAGCCCCCGGGCCGTCAGGAGACGACGGAGGTGAGGGCCTCGCCCAGCTCCTGCGCCTCGGTCGCGTTGAGCTCGACGACGAGCCGACCACCGCCCTCGAGCGGGACCCGCATCACGATGCCGCGGCCCTCCTTGGTCACCTCGAGCGGACCGTCACCAGTCCTCGGCTTCATCGCGGCCATGCGGGGCTCTCCTTCGCGTCGTGCGTCCCGGGACCCGAACGCGCTGGTCCCGCCGCGGGCGGGGCCGGTGCGGACAGGGCGCGGATCAGCGGATGTCCGTCGGCCAGTCTAGTTCACCGGGGCGACACGCGAGGCAGGGAGCGCCTGCGCACGCGCACTCCCGCGGTCACGGCGGCCACCCGGAGGGCGGGACGAGTCGCCAGATCCGCCACACCCACACCACCTGGAGGACGAGCATCAGGAGGGTCACCGCGCCCGTCCACGCCCACCGTGCGGCACGCGGTCGGGTCACCACCCCGGCGGTCGCGGCGCCGAGGGGGAACGCCAGCAGCAGGAACCGCGCGAGGCTGCTCCCGGGCTCCACGGCCGCGGCGAGGTACAGCAGGTACGCCCCGGACCACGCGTGCAGCTCCCGCCCCAGCCGCCAGGTGGGCGGGGCGGCCAGGCTGCCCACGACGACCGCGGCGGCCGCGAGCACGACCCACGGCGCGGCGTCGCCGAACCAGAACTGCGGCACGTAGGCCCACCCGGCGAACGGTGCCGTCGTCGGCGACCCGCGCCACGCCTCCTGCGTGCGCAGGTACGCGTCCGGGACCCCCGTCACCCAGCCGCAGACCACCAGCCACGCGAAGCCCGAGACCACCGAGGTCAGCGCGAGGGCCCCGAGGCCGAGGACGTCGCGCCCCGGCGGACGCCGGCCGGTCGCGCGCCACTCCCGCCACCGGACCAGCGCGTGCACCGCGACGACGACCGCCATCGGCAGGGCGACCGCGCGGGTGAACCCGAGCGCGAGCACCGCGAGGCACGCCCAGCCGTAGCGGCGCGTCACGACGGCCAGCAGCGAGGCCGCGACGAGCAGCAGCGCCAGCGCCTCCGTGTAGCCGACCTGGAGCACGACCGAGGTCGGGAACACGCTGACCAGCAGCACCGTCGCCAGCGGCAGCCCGGGCCGTGCCGCGACCGCCCGCGGTGCGCCGCGCACCACCGTGCGGTGCACCAGCAGGACCGCGCCCGCACCGAGCAGCAGCGACACCGTCGGCGCGACGACCGCCCACGACCCGCCGGTGACCGCCATCACGCCGCGCACCAGCAGGGGGTACAGCGGGAAGAACGCCCACTCGTTCTGCTGCACCAGCCCGTCGGCGCCCACCGGCAGCGTCGCGGGGTAGCCGCCCTCGGCGATCCGGCGGTACCACGTGGCGTCCCACATCAGGCCCGCGTAGTCCGCGTAGCCCGGCGAGGCGGCGGTCCAGCCGGTGGCGGCCTGGTGCCGGGCGACCACGAGCAGCACCACCGCGGAGAAGGCGCGTGCCGCGGCGTACACCCCGAGCACCTGCGCCCACCACGGCCAGGTGCGCGGGTCGAGGACCCGCGCGCGGGGACGCGGCGCCGCGGGCAGGTCGGGGCCACCACCCGGCCCCGTCACGCGAGCCCCCGGACCGCCCGCGCCGGCGGCGCGTCACCGCGCAGCGCGGCCACCATGTCCACGACGCGCCGCGTCGCGCGCACGTCGTGGGCGCGGAACACGCGCGCCCCGAGCCACGCCGCCACCGACGTCGCGGCGAGCGTGCCCTCGAGGCGCTCCTCCGGCGGCAGCCCGAGCGTCTCGCCCACCAGGTCCTTGCGCGACAGCGCGACCAGCAGCGGGTGCCCAAGCGTCGTCAGCGCGGCGGTCCGGCGGACCAGGTGCAGCGAGTGCCAGGTGTTCTTGCCGAAGTCGTGGGTGGGGTCCACCAGCACGCTCGCCGGGTGCACGCCGAGCCCGACCGCGCGGGCCGCGGACGCCCGCAGCGTGGCGAGGACGTCCAGGAGGACGCCGTCCCGGGGGTCGGTGCCCGCGGGGGCGCCGTCCGGCAGCGGGTAGGAGACCCGCAGCGGGTCGGTCCGGGGCGGGAGGCCGCCGGTGTGCGAGCAGACCACGCCCAGCCCCCGCTCGGCGGCGACCTCCACCAGGGCCGGGTCGTGGCCGGCCCACGTGTCGTTCAGCAGGTCGGCGCCGGCGTCCGCCGCGGCGCGCGCCACCTCCGACCGCCACGTGTCGACGCTCACGAGCAGGTCCGGGTGCCGGCGGCGGACGCGCTCGACCAGCGGCACCACCCGCGCGATCTCCTCGGCGGCGTCCACCCCGGGCCCGCGACCGGCGCGGACGCCGCCGAGGTCGACCAGGTCCGCGCCCTCCTCCTCGGCGCGCGCGACCGCGGCGTCCGCCCCCGCGTCGTCGTACCGGGCGGCGGCGTAGAACGAGTCCGGCGTCCGGTTCACGACCGCCATCACGACGGGGCGCTCCGGGCCGTACCAGCGGCCACGCAGCAGCAGGGGCGCGCCGGCGGCCGGGACGGCCCCCGCGGCGGGCGGGGTCGCGGCGTCGTCAGCGGCCACCCGGCTCCGCCTCCGCCTCCCCCTCGGCGACGACCCGGGACTCCGCCACCGACTGCGCCCGGGCCGCGTCGCGCGCCGCCTCGCGCTCGGCCTCGCGGAGCTCGGCCCCGCGGTCGCGGACGATGCGCACCGCCTCCTCCGGGTCGTCCACCAGGCGCAGCAGCTCGAGGTCGGCCTCGCGGACCATCCCCCGCCGCAGCACCGGCCCGCGCAGCCACTCGAGCAGCCCGGTCCAGTAGTCGGTGCCGACCAGCACGATCGGGAACTCGGTCACCTTGTGCGTCTGCACGAGCGTGAGCGCCTCGAACAGCTCGTCGAACGTCCCGAAGCCGCCGGGCAGCACGATGAACCCCTCGGCGTACTTCACGAACATCGTCTTGCGGGCGAAGAAGTAGCGGAAGTTGACGCCCAGGTCGACCCACGGGTTCATGCCCTGCTCGAACGGCAGCTCGATGCCGAGGCCGACGGACAGCCCGCCCGCCTCGGACGCGCCCTTGTTCGCGGCGGACATGATGCCGGGACCGCCGCCGGTGATCACCGCGTAGCCGGCCTCCGCGAGCAGCCGCCCGACGGACTCGCCGAGCACGAAGTCGGGGTGCTCCGGCAGCGTGCGCGCCGAGCCGAACACGCTGACCGCCGGGCCGAGCTCGGCGAGCGCGCCGAACCCCTCGACGAACTCGCTCTGGATCCGCATCACGCGCCACGGGTCGCCGTGCAGCCAGTCGGCGCCGTCGCCGCCGGACAGCAGCCGCTGGTCGGAGGTCGTCGCGGGGATCTGCCCGCGACGGAGCAGCACCGGCCCCTTGCGGTAGCCGGAGCCGGGTGCCGGGAGGCCGTCGTCGCTCATGGGAGCCGACTCTACGGTCCGCGGCGGGGCGTGGCGGCGGGACGTGCGGCGACGGCGGGCGACGACCGGGTGAACGGTGCGTGACCCCGTGTCAGGCCGTCAGCCAGGCCCGCAGGGCGTCGTGGCAGAGCGCGAGCTGGGCCACCGGGAGCCGCTCGTCGTCCTTGTGCGCGAGCAGCGGGTCGCCGGGCCCGAAGTTGACGGCGGGGATGCCGAGCTCGGCGAACCGCGCGACGTCGGTCCAGCCGTACTTGGGCGCGGGGGCTCCCCCGGTCACGCCGAGCACGGCCGCGGCGAACTCGGCGGCCGCGGGGTCGTCGAGCCCCGGCCGGGCGCCGCCGGCCGCGTCGGTGACCACGACCTCGAACCCGGCGAACAGGTCCTCGACGTGCGCGGTCGCCTCCGCCACGGTGCGCGACGGGGCGAAGCGGTAGTTCACCGTGACGACGCAGCGGTCCGGCACGACGTTGGTCGCGACGCCGCCGCCGATCAGCACCGCGTTGAGCCCCTCGCGGTACACGAGCCCGTCGACCTCGACCGACGCGGGCTCGTAAGCGGCCAGCCGGGCGAGCACCGGCGCGGCGGCGTGGATCGCGTTGACCCCGGTCCACGCGCGGGCCGAGTGGGCGGCGACGCCCGTCACCCGCACCTCGGCGCGCAGCGTGCCGTTGCAGCCGCCCTCCAGGCCGGCGTCCGTCGGCTCCCCGAGCACCGCGAAGTCGGCCGCGAGCCACTCGGGGTGCCGCCGGGCGACCCGGCCGAGGCCGCTCAGGGAGGCGTCGACCTCCTCGTGGTCGTAGAACACCCACGTGACGTCGCGGGTCGGCTCGGTCAGCGAGGCGGCCAGCGCGAGCTGCACGGCGACGCCGCCCTTCATGTCGACGGTGCCGCGCCCCCACAGCACGGCGTCCCCGCCCTCGCCCTCCAGCCGGGTGGGGAGGTTGTCCGCGACCGGCACCGTGTCGAGGTGCCCGGCCACGACGACCCGCGACGCGCGACCGAGGTGGGTGCGCGCGACGACCGTGTCCCCGTCGCGCAGCACCTCCAGGTGCGGGTACGCGGCCAGGGCCGCCTCCACCGCGTCCGCGAGCGCCGCCTCGTCCCCGCTGACCGAGGCGATGTCGCACACGCGCGCGGTGAGCGTCGCGAGGTCGGCGGTCAGGTCGAGCGGGGTGGTCGTCGTCACGCCGCGACCCTACCGCCGGGCGCCGGGCGGCCCCCGGACGGCCCCTAGGCTGGTGGCATGACCGACCGCACCGCCTGGGGCTGGGGCCTGGCCACCGTCGCCGACTCCGGGACAGTCCTCGACACCTGGTACCCGCAGCCCGCGCTCGGCGCCGCACCGGACGACGTCCCGTGCCCGCCGGAGCTGACCGACCTGGCCGGCACCGACCCGGCACGCGGGGTGCGCGCCGAGACGGTGCTCACGGTCGTCGACCTGGACGCCGCGCCCGCCGGCACGCCCGACGCCTACCTGCGGCTGCACCTGCTGTCGCACCGCCTGGTGCGCCCGAACACGATCAACCTCGACGGCGTGTTCGGCGCGCTGCCGAACGTCGTGTGGACGGACCGCGGCCCGTGCGCGGTCGAGGGCTTCGAGTCGACCCGCGCCCGGCTGCGGGCGGCGACCGGGCGGCCGGTGACCGTCTACGGCGTCGACAAGTTCCCGCGCATGGTCGACTACGTGCTCCCGTCGGGCGTGCGCGTCGCGGACGCCGACCGCGTGCGCCTCGGGGCGCACCTCGCCCCCGGGACGACGGTCATGCACGAGGGCTTCGTGAACTTCAACGCGGGCACCCTCGGCACGTCGATGGTCGAGGGGCGCATCTCGCAGGGCGTGGTCGTCGGCGAGGGCAGCGACATCGGCGGCGGCGCGTCGATCATGGGCACGCTGTCCGGCGGCGGGCGCGAGCGGGTCTCGATCGGCGAGCGGTCCCTGCTCGGCGCGAACGCCGGGCTCGGCATCCGGCTCGGCGACGACTGCGTGGTCGAGGCGGGCCTGTACGTGACCGCCGGCACCAAGGTGACGCTGGTCGGCGAGGCCGGCCCCGACGGCGCGCCGCGGGTCGTCAAGGCGCGCGAGCTGTCCGGCGCCGACGGGATCCTGCTGCGGCGCAACTCCCTGACCGGCGGGGTGGAGGCCGTGGCCCGGACCGGGACCGGCATCGCGCTCAACGCCGCGCTGCACGCGAACTGAGCGCCGTGGCGCGACGGCGGTCCCGGCTCGGCTGCGCGGCGGTGACCGCGCTGGCCGTGCTCGCGGGCGGCGTCGGCGCGGTCGTCTGGACGCTCGACGCCACGCACGACGACACGGCGTCCCGGCGGTGCACGGCCACCGTCGACGGCGCCACGTGGGACCTGTCGGCCGACCAGGCGGACAACGCCGCGCTGATCGCCGCCACCGCCCAGCACCGCGGTCTGCCCGCGCGCGCCGTCACGATCGGGCTGGCCACGGCGCTGCAGGAGTCGCGGCTCATCAACATCGACTACGGCGACCGCGACTCGGTGGGGCTGTTCCAGCAGCGGCCGTCCCAGGGCTGGGGCACCGTCGAGCAGATCATGGACCCCGTCTACTCCACCGGCCGGTTCTACGACGGCCTGGTGGAGGTGGCGGGCTACACGGAGCTGCCGGTCACCGAGGCCGCGCAGGCCGTGCAGCGGTCGGGGTTCCCGGACGCCTACGCGCAGCACGAGGCACGCTCCCGGGCGTGGGCGTCGGCCCTCACCGGCTGGAGCACGGCCGCCCTGCACTGCGACCTGGGCGCCCCCGACCGGCCGGGCGACGTCGACGCGGTCGCCGCGCGCGTGCAGCGGGACTTCGCCGGCAGCGTGACGGCCGTCGCCGACGGGTCCGCCGACGGCGAGGACGGACCCGTGGTGCTGCTGGAGACCGGGGGCCTGACGGCGCGGTCCGGCGGCGACGCGGCGCGCTCCGGCTGGGCGGTCGCGCAGTGGGCGGTGGCGGCGGCGGAGGCCCTCGACGTCGCGACCGTCGAGGTCGGCGACGCCCGGTGGTCGCGCGGGGGCGACGGCTGGCAGGCGGGCGCGCGCCCGGACGCCCTCGCCCCGGGGACCGTGGCGCTGACGCTGCCCGCCGCGCCCTGACGCCGGGCACGGGTCTCCGCGCGGCGTCAGGGCGGCGGCGGGTCCGCCCCGGCGCGGCGCCGACCCCGGCGCGGCGTCAGCCCCGGCGCGGCGTCAGCTCAGCTCAGCTGGGCGAAGCTCGTGATCTCCGCCCGCAGCTGCTCCGCGAGCTCGGCGAGCCCCGCCCCGTCGCCGCCGTCGGCCGCGGCGGCGACCGCCGCGACCTGCGTCGACATGCCCGCGATGATCTCGTCGATGCGCCCGATCGCCCGGCCGGCCTCCTCGGCGGCGGCCTGCGCGGCGACGACCTGGCGCGCGATGTCGTCGGAGCGCCCGGCGGAGTCGTCGGCGAGCGTGCGGACCTCGTCGGCCACCACGGCGAACCCGCGCCCCGCGTCGCCGGCCCGGGCCGCCTCGATCGCGGCGTTGAGGGCGAGCAGGCGCGTCCGGCTGGCGATCGTCTTGACGAGCCCGGCCGCCTCCTCGATCTGCGCGGAGGTGTCGGTGAGCTCCCGCACCGTCTCCCGGGAGTCGTGGGCCGCGCCGGTCGCGGAGCGGGCCGCGGTGGCGAGCGACGCCGCCGACGAGGCGAGCCCGTGGGCGGAGTCGGCGACGCGGGCCGCGACCTCGACCATGCGCTCCGCGAGGTCGGCGCGCTCCGCCTGGTCGCGGGCGGTGCGCTGCGCGGCCGCCTCGAGCCCCGCGCGGGCGGCGTCGATCCGCACGGCCCCGTCGCGGAACGCCCCGGGCATCCCCCGCCGGAGGAACCGGCGGTGGAACCGGCCCTCGCCCGCCGCGGTCAGCGACGCCTGCGACTCGCGCACGTAGGCGTCGACGACGTCGGCCACCCGGTTCAGCGCGGTGCGGGCCCGCTGCACCGCCGGGTCGCCCTCGAGCACCGGGAGCCGGCCCTCCAGGTCGCCGTCGGCCACCCGGTCGCAGAACGCGGCGATCAGCTCGAGCGACCGCCGCGTCTCCTCGTCCAGGCCCGGCTCGACGTGGCCCCCGGCGTCGCGCCCGGCACGCCCGCCCCGCCTCACCGGACCCCCGCGACGGCCGAGCCCGGTGCGTCCGAGGCGTCGTCGGCCGCGGCCAGCGACCACACGAACTCGTCGTACGTCGCGCCGGCGTCGGCCAGAGCGGCGTCGAGGGCGGCACGACCCGCCGCGATCCGGTCCGGCGTGCGGGACTGCGCGTCCTCGACGGCGCGGATCCGTGCGTAGAGGTCGCCCACGGTGCGACGGGTCGCCGGCGGCACCCACCGGCGGTTGGAGTGGTAGCCGACCACCGAGCCGTCCGGGGCGAACGACGGCGTGACGTGGGCGAGCACCCAGTAGTGCCCGCCGTCGGCGGCGAGGTTCACCACGTACGCGAAGATCTCCCGCCCCGCCGGGATGACCTCCCACATGAGCTGGAAGACCGCCCGCGGCATCGCCGGGTGGCGGATCAGGTTGTGCGGGCTCCCGAGGATCTCGCGCTCGGCGTAGCCGCTGACGCGGACGAAGACGTCGTTCGCGTAGGTGATGACCCCCTTGGGGTCGGTCTTGGAGACGATGATCTCCTCGGGACCGAAGGTCCGCTCGACACCGGTCGGCCCCGCTGCGCGCCGCCCTCGCGCAACGTCGGTGGGCCGCCGGGTCCCGCGCTCGGGCGCGGTCGACGTGGGCGACATGCCCCCTGCATCGACCCGCTCCCCGGCGTTCTGACCGATTCGTCCTGCGGAAACGCAGGGAAGCGGTTGCCGGTCGTCAGCGCTCCGTGACGGTGCGGTAGTCGCGCGCCGGCGACCCGGAGTACACCTGGCGCGGTCGGCCGATCTTCGTCTGCGGGTCGGTCATCATCTCCCGCCACTGCGCGATCCAGCCGGGCATCCGGCCGAGCGCGAACAGCGGCGTGAACATGCGCTCCTCGAAGCCCATCGCCTTGTAGATGAGCCCGGTGTAGAAGTCGACGTTCGGGTAGAGCTTGCGGGAGATGAAGTACTCGTCGGACAGCGCGATCTCCTCGAGCCGGCGCGCGATGTCGAGCAGCTCGTTGTTGCCGCCGAGCGCCGCGAGCACCGCGTCGGCGCTCTCCTTCACGATCGCCGCGCGCGGGTCGTAGTTCTTGTACACCCGGTGCCCGAAGCCCATGAGGCGGACGCCCTGCTCCTTGTTCTTCACGCGGCGCATGAAGTCGGAGGCGTCCCCGCCGTTCGCCTGGATCTCCGCGAGCATCTTGAGCACGGCCTCGTTGGCCCCGCCGTGCAGCGGGCCGGACAGCGCGTTGATGCCGGCGGCCACCGAGGCGTACAGGTTGGCGTGGCTGGAGCCCACGACGCGCACGGTCGACGTCGAGCAGTTCTGCTCGTGGTCGGCGTGCAGGATGAGCAGCTTGTCGAGCGCCCGCACGACGGTCGGGTCGACGTCGTACTGCTGGTACGGGACGGCGAACGTCATCCGCAGGAAGTCCTCGATGTACCCGCGCGAGTAGTCGGGGTACAGCAGCGGCTCGCCGCGCGAGGTCCGGTGCAGGTAGGACGTGATCGTGCGCGTCTTGGCCAGGATCAGCACGGTCGCGAGCTCGACCGTCTCCGGGTCGAACGGGTCGAGCGACTCCGGGTAGAAGGTGGCCAGCGCGTTGATCGCCGACGACATCACCGCCATGGGGTGCGCGCCCGACGGGAACGTCCCCATGAACGTGCGGAAGTTCTCGTGCACGAACGTGTGCCGGTTGACCCGCTCCACGAACGCCTCGAGCTGGTCCGCGGTGGGCAGCTCTCCGTTGAACAGCAGGTAGGCGACCTCGAGGAACGAGGACTTCTCGGCGAGCTGCTCGATCGGGTACCCGCGGTAGCGCAGGATGCCGGCGTCGCCGTCGATGTACGTGATCTGCGACTCGCAGGACGCGGTGTTCATGAAGCCGGGGTCGACGGTGACCAGGCCGGTGTCCCGCAGCAGCGACGACACCACGACGCCGTCGTTGCCCTCGGTGGCGCGCACCACGGGCAGGTCGTGCGGGGTGCCGTTGACGACCAGCTGGACGGGCTCGGTGGCGACGTCGGTCATGGCGCTCCTCCTCGGGCGGTGTGCGGGTGGACCTCGGTCCGGTCCGCGAGGTCGATCAGGGCCGGAGGGCGGCCGCTGCGGTGCGGGCGCGCCACGGGGGTGGCGTCGGCCTGCCCTGACGCTACTTCCCGTCCGGGGGCTCGACCATCCCGGCGGCGGCCTGGTGGCGTGTGACTCGGGTCACAGGGCAGGAGATCCCCGGGATCACCGGGCGGCGAGCGTCGCGAGTCGCCCGACCGCGGCGGCGACCCGCTCGTCGGTCGCGGTGAGCGCCACCCGGACGTGCTGCGGCGCGCCGTAGAACGACCCCGGCGCGACCAGCACGCCCGCGTCCGCGAGCCGGCCGACGGTCGCCCAGCAGGGGTCAGCGCCGTCCGCGCCCACCGACGCGCCCGCGGGCCGCGCCCACAGGTACAGCCCGGCGGCCGAGCCGTCGACCACGAGTCCCGCGCCCTCGAGCGCCGCCCGCAGCGCCGAGCGCCGCGCCCGGTACCGCTCGCGCTGCTCCGCGACGTGGGTGTCGTCACCCAGCGCGACGGTCATCGCCGCCTGCACCGGCGCCGGCACGATCATCCCGGCGTGCTTGCGGGTGGCCAGCAGGTCCGCCACGACGGCCGGGTCGCCGGCGACGAACGCCGCCCGGTAGCCCGCGAGGTTCGACTGCTTGGACAGCGAGTACACCGCGAGCAGCCCCGTGACGTCCCCGCCCGTCACGCGCGGGTCCAGCACGCTCGGCACGCCCTGCGAGGCCCACGGCTCGTCCCAGGGCAGCTCGGCGTAGCACTCGTCGGACGCCACGACGACGGGCCTGCCCGTGCGGCGCTCCGCGGCGCGCGCCGCGTCCACGACGGCCCGCAGCGCCGCGGCGTCCAGCACCCGGCCGTCCGGGTTGCCCGGCGAGTTCAGCCAGACCAGCCGCACCCGGTCGCCCTCCGGGCCCGCCAGCAGCGCCGCCGGGTCGTCGGTCGCGACGGGCTCGGCGCCCGCGAGGCGCGCGCCCACGTCGTAGGTCGGGTACGCGGCCGCCGGGTGCGCGACCAGGTCACCGGCCCCCAGCCCCAGCAGGGCCGGCAGCAGCGCCACGAGCTCCTTGGAGCCGACGGTCGGCAGCACGCCCGCGGGGTCGAGCCCCGGCACGCCCCGGCGGCGGGCGAACCACGCGACCACCGCCTCGCGCAGCGCCGGGGTCCCCCACGTCTGCGGGTAGCCCGGCGCGTCCGCGGCGTCCGCCAGCGCGCGCCGCACGACCTCCGGCGTCGGGTCCACCGGGGTGCCGACGGACAGGTCCACGATCCCGCCGGGGTGCGCCCGCGCCCGGTCGCCGTACGGCGTGAGCGTGTCCCACGGGAAGTCCGGCAGGGCGCCGGTCAGCAGGCCCACGCGCTCTACTCGCCGTGCACCTGGAGCGGCAGCGTCGCGATGATCGGGTGGTCCTTCTCGATCATGCCCATCTTGGCCGCGCCGCCCGGGGAGCCGAGGTCGTCGAAGAACTCGACGTTCGCCTTGTAGTACTCGCTCCACTGCTCGGGGACGTCGTCCTCGTAGTAGATCGCCTCCACCGGGCACACCGGCTCGCAGGCGCCGCAGTCCACGCACTCGTCGGGGTGGATGTACAGCGACCGCTTCCCCTCGTAGATGCAGTCGACCGGACACTCCTCGATGCAGGCCTTGTCCTTGACGTCCACGCAGGGCTGGGCGATCACATACGTCACGGTGCGTCCTCCACGCGCGCGGCTCGGCCGGGGCCGGCGCGGTCGCAGGTCGGGTCCAGATGGTTCGTCCTAGTATCGCTCACCTGCGCTCGGGCGGCGCAGCCACGGGACGGAGACGCTGGTGACACACGACGAGAGCGACCCGGCGACCCCGTGGCGGGCCTGGCGCCCCGGGCAGCGCGTCGTCGTCCGGCGGCGGCTGCCACCCGGCGAGCCCCAGCCCTACACCGACGTGCTGGGCGACCTGCTGGCGGTGGACCCCGACGGGGTGACGGTCCGCACGCGGCGCGGCGGCGACGTGCGGGTGCCCGCCGACGAGATCGCGATCGGGAAGGTCGTGCCGCCCGCGCCCGAGCGGCGTCCGCGCCGGTGACCCGGCCCCGGGGCCGGCGCCGGGGCGACCGACCACCGGGGCACGCGGTCGCCGCGACCCGGGCGGCCCGCTAGCCGGCCGGCGGGGCCGAGGCCGGGTCCGGACCGCACACCACCTGGTTCTGCGGCTTGTACGTCCACGTCGACGGCTCGACCGCCACGACCTCGCCGTTGAGCTTGATCGTCCGGGTGACCGTGATCCGGAACCCGGGGTTGCCCGCGGACTGCGGCGCGCACGTCGGGGACTGCGAGTACACCGTCGTCGGCTGCACGACGTTGGTCTTCGGGCCGGACTCGGAGGTGACCTCCCAGTAGGGCGTGCCCCACAGCCGCACCCAGGTCCGGCCGTCCGCGACCCACGCCTGGACCAGCACGCCGTGCGGGGTGTTGTTCTTCCACCGCATGTCGAGCGTGCCCGTGTAGATGGTCGCCTCGCGGCCGGCCGGGTAGCGCTGGAACCACTCGGAGTGCGGCTTGTGCTCGATGTCCTCCATGCCGGCCTCGTAGGCGGCGTTGTAGGTCGTCGTCGAGAGCTGGGACAGCCCGCCGCCCCACGCGTCGGTGTGCTCGCCGTTGACGATCGCGCCGGCCGTCGTGAAGCCGTGGGCGGCGTCGATCGGGCCGAGGGCGTCCGTGAGGCTGAAGATCTCGTCCGGGCGCACCAGCGTGCCGTTGATCGCGGCGGCGCCCGCGGCGATGTTCTGCGTGCGGCGCGGCTCGCTGGTCAGCGGGGTCGAGAACTCCGCGACGACCTGGGTGATCCCGAGGTCCTCGAGCGCCTTCGTCGTCTGGTCGGGGTCCGACTCCACCAGCTCGACCTTCGCGGCGCGGTCGTCCGCCACCGCGGCCTTCGCGACCGCCTCGGCCAGCGCGTCGGGGTCGAGCGTCGTGCCCGGCACCCCTGGGACGATCACCGGGCTGCCGCTCGACAGGTCGAACCGGGCGTCCGACGCCGTGGTCAGCAGGTCGGTGCTGCGGGCGATCACGGCGTCCACGAGCGCCGCCCCGTCCATCCGCAGCACGAGGTCGCCGTCCTCCGGCACCATCGACGACACCGAGGTGAGCACGTCGACGGGGAGCTCGATCGTCTGGCCGGCGACCTCCACGCCCACCGGGGCGGCCGCGACGCGCGACGCCACGTCCTGCAGCGCCGCGTCCGTCTCCTCCTGCGTGATGTCCGGCTCGACGACCTCGGTGGGCAGCTCGAGCGGGCGCGCGGCCGTCAGCCACGTGTCGACGAGCTCCTGCCGGGCGGCGTCCGCGTCCAGCGACCAGCCGTCCACCGCGTCGACCGCGTGCGCGTCGCCGTCCGCGAAGACGACCGAGCCGTCGACGGGCGCCAGGCTCAGCGAGCCGCCGAGCGTGTCCAGCGCGGCGTCGAGCGCCGCGTCGTCGACCCGGGTCACCGGCGGCTCGGCCTGCCCGCCCACGACGTGCAGCCACAGGCGCTGCGGGCGCAGGTCCGCCCCCGTCAGCCGCTCCACGGTGGCCTCGACGTCGAGGGCCAGCCCGGCGGTGGCGGGGTCCACGGAGCCCGTGATGTCCTGCGCGGTCACGGGGACCGCCTCGGTGGCCAGGGAGCCGAGCCCGTCGGTCAGCGCCTGCTCCGCGTCGGCGGTCGTCATCCCGCCGACGTCGACGCCGGCGACCGTCGTCCCGCGGGGCACGCGGTCGGCGAGCGCGTACGCGGCGCCGACGTAGCCGCCGCCCAGCACCACGAGCACGCCGACGACGACCAGCACCGTGCGCAGCCAGCGGCGCCGGGGGCGGTCGGCGTCGAAGTCGTCCAGCGGCGACCACGCACCGTCGTCCGGGCCCTCGGAGTCCACCGCGGGCTCCGTGCCCTCCGCGCTGCCCTTCGCCATCCGGTTCCCCCTCGCGAGACCCCGCGGGTGCGCTCCGTGCGCCCACCGCCAGGCGCCGATTCTACGGGCGCCCCCTGACGCCGCCGTCGCGCGTGCCACGGTTCGCCCGCCTGGCGAGATCACGACTTCGCAACGATTCGATCCCGCGGGTCAGCGGACGGGCCGCAGGCGACGCCGCAGGTGCACCAGGCTGCCCGACCCGGGGTCGCCCTCCCGCGCGGTCAGCACCTCCCCCAGCACCACGTCGTGGTCCCCCGCCGCGACGACCTGGACGGTCCGGCACTCCACCCACGCGGCCGCCCCCGACACCCACGCGGCACCGGAGCGCGGCGCGGCCACGTGCGGCACCCGGTCGAGCTGCCCGATGCTCGGCCGGCCCGGCGACGCGAGCCAGTCCGCGACCGGCGCCTGGTCGTCCGCGAGCACGCTCACCGCCCAGGTGTCGACGTCGTCGAGCGCCTCCCGCAGCCGCGCGTCCCGGTGCACGCAGAACAGCAGCATGGGCGGCTCCAGCGACACCGACGTCACCGCGCTGGCGGTCATCGCGTGGTCGAGCCCGCGCCAGCGCACGGCGAGCACGACGACACCCGCGGGCAGCCGGCCCATGGCCGCCCGGAACGCGTCCGTCGCCGCGCCGCCGCCGGGGTCGCCGTCGCCGTAGAGCGGGTCGACGGTCGCGTCGGTCACGGCGTGCTCGGCCTGCGCCGCAGCGGCACGTCCGCGAACCACACCGAGGGCGCGAGCGTCGCACCCAGCGCCACGGCGAGGGCGCCGACCGCCCAGACCCAGCCGATCGCGCCGGCCGCGGGGACCAGCACGTCGCCGCCCGGGCCCCGCCCCGACAGCACCTGCACCGCGAGGAACACGCCGGCCAGCAGGGCCGTCGACGCGATCCGCCCGCCACCGGCGCGCGCGGCCACGGACACGGCGAGCACGAGCAGCAGGCCGACGACCAGGCCCCAGGGGCGCGTCGAGCGGTGCAGGACGGTGCCGACCGCGCCGGCGACGACGCCGAGCAGCAGCGCGCCGAGGGTGCTCAGGACCAGGCGGGAGGTGAGGGGCGGCACGGGCGTCAGGCTACGTCCGCCGCGTGCGGCGCGTCACGCCGGTCCGCCGCGTGCAGCGCGTCGCACCGGGCGCGGTCCGGGCCGGCGCCGCGCGCGGTCCGGGTCGGCCCCGGGCGGGCGGCCTCGCGGCGTCAGGACCGGCGCGTGACGCCCGGCGGCACGCGCAGCCCCGCCGCCGGGGCGCCCCCGGGGGCCCAGCGGTAGCCCTCGTGCGGCAGCACCGGGGCGAGCACGAGGTTCGACAGCGCGAGGCAGGCGGCGGCCACGGGGTGGTCGAGCGGCCGCACGGCCTGCACCTGCGTCGCGTGGGCCCGGAGGGCGCCGAGCAGGCGGTCGCGGACGGGCACGACGTCCACCACGAGGTCGGGCCGCCCCGCGGCGGCGACCGACGGCAGCGGGCCGTCAGGGTCGGGCAGCACGAGCGGGCCGCTGCGCGTCGCCGGGTCGGCGCCGGCGTGGGCCGCGAGCACGGCGTGGACCACGGGGTCCTCGGCCAGCGCGGCGTACCCGGCGCGCAGGGCGTCCGGGTCCTGCACCGCCCACGCGACGGCCGGCCGCCACCCGTCCGCGTCGGCCGGGTCGGCGGCCCGCGCCAGCTCCACCGCTCGCATCGTGACCTCGTGCGCCCGCACGTGGTCCGGGTGCCCGTAGCCGCCGCCCGGCTCGTACGTGACGACGAGGTCGGGGCGCCGGTCCAGCAGCAGCCCGGCGAGCCGCCCGGCGGCCTCGTCCAGGGCGACGCCCACGAACGCCCGGTCCGGAAGCGCGGCCGCTGCCCCGGCCCGCCCGGTCCCGACCCACGCCATCCCCGAGTCCTCGTACCGCGCCCCGGACGACGAGAGTGCAGCAGGTGCGGGGTTCAGGGCCTCGAACCCCGCACCTGCTGCAACCTCGACGGGCGGGGCAGGGGCAGAGGGCGGCGGGAGGGTGTCCAGGAAGACCTGGTCCGCCCCCAGGGCCGCGACCGCCCGCGCGAGCTCCCGCTCCCGGTGCGCGGCCAGGGCCGGGCCGTCGCCCTCCAGGTGCGCGAGCTCCGCCCCGATCACCTCGCCCCGCTCCCCGCGGGTGCACGTCACGACCAGCGCCGGCAGGCCCGCCGCGGCCCACGTGGCGAGCAGCGCGCCGGACGTCAGCGTCTCGTCGTCCGGGTGCGCGTGCACCGCGACCACGCCACCCGTCACGGGCGGCGTGGTCGCGGCGGTCGTCACGGCGTCAGGCGCGCTTGGCCCGCGCGGTCTGGCGGGCGCGCTCGGTCTGGTCCAGGACCACCTTGCGGATGCGCACCACCTCGGGGGTCACCTCGACGCACTCGTCCTCGCGGGCGAACTCCAGCGACTCCTCGAGCGTCAGGTGCCGCGGCGGCACCAGGTTCTCGAAGTTGTCGGCCGTGGAGGAGCGCATGTTGGTGAGCTTCTTCTCCTTGGTGATGTTGACGTCCATGTCCTCCGCGCGGGAGTTCTCGCCGACGATCATGCCCTCGTAGACCTCCTGCGTGGGGTCGACGAAGAACGAGCCGCGGTCCTGCAGGTTGATCATGGCGTAGGGGGTCACGACGCCCGCGCGGTCGGCGACCAGCGAGCCGGAGACCCGGGTCTCGATGGGGCCGGCCCACGGCTCGTAGCCCTCGGCGATCGAGGACGCGATGCCGGTGCCGCGGGTGTCGGTGAGGAACCGGGTGCGGAAGCCGATGAGGCCGCGCGACGGCACGAGGAACTCCATGCGGACCCAGCCGGTGCCGTGGTTCGACATCGTCTCCATGCGGCCCTTGCGCTGCGCCAGGAGCTGCGTGACGGCGCCCAGGTACTCCTCGGGCACGTCGACGGTCATGCGCTCGACCGGCTCGTGCACCTTGCCGTCGATCTTCTTGGTGACGACCTGCGGCTTGCCGACCGTCAGCTCGAAGCCCTCGCGGCGCATCTGCTCGACGAGGATCGCCAGCGCCAGCTCGCCGCGGCCCTGCACCTCCCACGCGTCGGGGCGGTCGGTCGGGACGACGCGCAGGGACACGTTGCCGATGAGCTCGGAGTCGAGGCGGTCCTTGACCTGGCGGGCGGTGACCTTGTGGTTCTTGCCGCCCTTGCCGGCGAGCGGCGAGGTGTTGATGCCGATCGTCATCGAGATCGCCGGGTCGTCGACCGTGATGAGCGGCAGCGGCCGCGGGTCCTCGGGGTCGGTCAGCGTCTCGCCGATGGTGATGTCGGCGATGCCCGCGACCGCCACGATGTCGCCGGGGCCCGCCTTCTCGGTCGGCACGCGGTCGAGCGCCTTCGTCTCGAGCAGCTCGGTGATGCGGACGTTCTGCATCGTGCCGTCGGCCCGCGCCCACGCGACCGTCTGCCCCTTGGTCAGCTCGCCGTTGAAGACGCGCAGCAGGGCCAGGCGCCCGAGGAACGGCGAGGCGTCGAGGTTCGTGACGTGGGCCTGCAGCGGCGCGCCCTCGGTGTACGTGGGGGCCGGGATCTTCTCGAGGATCGTCGCGAACAGCGGCTCGAGGTTCTCGGAGTCCGGCAGGCCGCCGTCGGCCGGCTGGGTGAGCGACGCGCGGCCCGCCTTCGCGGCGGCGTACACGACGGGGACGTCGAGGATCGCGTCGAGGTCCAGGTCCTCGACCTCGTCGTGCAGGTCGGACGCGAGGCCCAGCAGCAGGTCGGTCGCCTCGGCGACGACCTCGGAGATGCGCGAGTCGGGGCGGTCGACCTTGTTGACGACGAGGATCACCGGCAGCTTCGCGGCGAGCGCCTTGCGCAGCACGAACCGCGTCTGCGGCAGCGGGCCCTCGGACGCGTCGACCAGCAGCACGACGCCGTCGACCATGGACAGGCCGCGCTCGACCTCGCCGCCGAAGTCGGCGTGACCCGGGGTGTCGATGACGTTGATGGTGATGCCGTCGGGCTGGCCCGCCGCGGCCGCCGCGGGGCCGGAGTACCGGACCGCGGTGTTCTTCGCGAGGATCGTGATGCCCTTCTCGCGCTCCAGGTCACCGGAGTCCATCGCGCGCTCGTCCACGTGGGCGTGGGCGCCGAACGCGCCGGACTGCCAGAGCATGGCGTCGACGAGCGTGGTCTTGCCGTGGTCGACGTGGGCGACGATCGCGACGTTGCGCAGGTCGCCGCGCACACGGGTTCCCGTGGGCGTCGAGGGCACAGACATATGAGGACTCATTCCGCGAAGGGGGTGGGAGGGGGCGCGACGACGTCGAGCGCCGGTCGATTCTACGCGCCCGCGCGCCCCGGCACGAGGGAGGCCCTGTGCCGGGGCGCGCGGGGTGGTGCGGGACGGTGCGTGGTGGTGCGGGTCCGCTTGCCGGCGGGCCGGGTCAGACGCCCGCGGGGCCGGGGTGCCGTGCCTCGAGGTCGCCGGTGTCGGGGGCGTGGGCGCCCTCGGCCGCCTCGGCCTCCTCGCGCTCGATCTCCGCGCGCTGCTCCTCGAGCATCGCGTCGCGCAGCTCGCGGCGCCGGCGCTGCTCCTCCGGGTCCGGGACGGGGACCGCGGCGAGCAGGCGCTGCGTGTACGGGTGCTGCGGCTCGGTGACGACCTGGGTGGTGTCGCCGATCTCGACGAGCTTGCCCTTGTGCATCACGGCGATGCGGTCGGACAGGATCTCGACCACGGCGAGGTCGTGGCTGATGAACAGGCAGGCGAACCCGTGCTCGCGCTGCAGCTCCTGGAACAGGTCCAGCACCGTCGCCTGCACGGACACGTCGAGCGCGGAGGTCGGCTCGTCCGCGACCAGCAGCTTCGGCTCCAGGGACAGCGCCCGGGCGATGCCGACGCGCTGGCGCTGGCCGCCGGACAGCTCGTGCGGGTAGCGGTTGCGCATGGCCCGCGGCAGCTGGACCTGGTCGAGCAGGCGCTCGACCTCGCGGCTGAGCTCGGCGCCCTTGGTGCCGCGGTGCAGCAGCAGCGGCTCGGCGATCGACTCGCCGATCGGCAGGCGCGGGTTGAGCGAGGAGCCCGGGTCCTGGAACACGATGCCGACCTGGCTGCGCAGCGGCCGCAGCGTCTTGGTGGTCGCCCCCACCATGTCGACGCCGTTGATCGTCAGCGAGCCGGCCGTGACCGGGAGCAGGCCGACGAGGGCGCGCCCGATGGTGGTCTTGCCCGAGCCGGACTCGCCGACGAGGCCGACGACCTCGCCCTGCGCGATCGAGAAGCTGACCTCGTCGACGGCGCGGAACGCCGGGGTGCGGCCACGCCCGGGGTACTCGACGACCATGTCGCGGGCCTCGAGGACGACGGGGCGCGTCGAGGCGGGCGCCGCCGACGGCTGCTCGACCGGCGTGGCCGTGGCGCCCGGAGTGCCGGCGTGCCGACCGAGGTGCGGGACCGAGTCCAGCAGCCGCTGGGTGTACGGGTGCTGCGGGGACGAGAAGATCGCCGCGGAGTCGCCGTGCTCGACGACCTCGCCGTCCTTCATGACGACGATCGAGTCCGCCATGTCGGCGACCACGCCCATGTCGTGCGTGATGAGGACGATGCCGGAGTTGATGCGGTGCCGCAGGTCCCGCATGAGCTTGAGGATCTCCGCCTGCACCGTC